>CAYNIS010000443.1:0-3323 GCA_964397055.1 uncultured Rhodospirillaceae bacterium
GGCCGGCGACCTTCTGCTCGGCGATGAGCCGGCCGGGATCGATGAAGTCGCCCGAGTGCTGGCGGTCTAACCGACGTGTCGATCAGCCGAAGCCGCCCGACCCGATCGGCGGCAAGCAGGGCGGCAGGCCGGAGTCGTCGTCGAGGAGGTAGATCTTCTGCTGCCGTTCGGCGTGATTGACCGGGTCGCGCGCGACGAACTGCAGGCGCAATCCGACCGGGTCGGCCACCGGCACCGCGACCTCGCGGCGGACCGTCCCCTCCGTCCCCGGATCGAGCAGCAGATGGGTCCGCACCCAGGACCGCCCCTGCTCTCGGTATTCGAGCAAGAAGCGGGAATGGGTCGCCGGGTCCACCTCCGCCTCGGCCCACAAGACGCGGTCGGAGAAGCCGCCCCGGAACGGTTCCAGCGGTTGCGCCTCGGTGATTTCCGGCACGGGATAGGTTGCGTTCTCGAAGCTCCGACGCGCCAGTTCCCGGCCGAAGCCGTCCTTGAACACCAGCGTCCAGGTCGCCGGATCCGCGAGGTCTGCCGCCGCCACGGCCTCCGGCGGGTCGAGGCCGTCCGGCCCGTCCGGGATGAAGAAGTGCATGCTGAGCGAGCACAGGACGATGCCGCAGCGCTTGTAGAGGCCGATCGTGCCGCCGTCGTAGCGGGCGAGTTCGTAGTTGAGGCCGCCGCGCATGCGCGCCCGGTCGATCTCGACCCCCTCCCGCTCGAAGCTGATGCCCCGCATGCCACGATCCACCCAGAACGGGACGGTGAATTCGAAGCGGACATAGGGGAACGCCCAATGGTGGGTCCGGCCGCAGGGGCGGGCATCGGTCTGATCGCTGACGCCGGCGACGACCCGATGGAAGTCCTCCTCCGGCCAGCCCATCCGAACCAGGCTGTCGATGGCCGTCACCGCGGCGGCGCCGATCACCCCGGCCGCCACAAGAGCCCGGGCCCACAGGCGAAAGCGGCTCATGCCGGCATCTCCAGGGAGGAAGGCATGATCGGCGGCGGCCCCGCGGCATCGGTTTCGATTGGGGTGACGACGGCGGCGTCCGCCTCCGCGTCGAAGCCGACCCGCACAGCCCTCGACCGGTCGTTCGAGCCGGCGAGATAGCCGGCCAGGGGATCGACGACAAGCCGGTCGACCACGGCACCGATCCCGGCGGCACCGTCGCCGCGCAGCCGGCACCGGTCGACCAGTCGGCCCGCGACCTCCTCCGCGATCGTGACCGTGACGCCCAGCCGGCCGAGGCAGGCTTCGGCGACCCGGCTCAGCCGGTCGCACGCAACCTCGCGAAGGGCGGCTTCGTCGAGCGGATGGAACGGCACGACGTCGAATCGGTCGATCAACGCGCGCGGCAGGCGCCGGCCGAGATCGGCCAGAAGCTGTGTCTCCGGCCCGCCGGCTTCGCCCATGGCGTCTTCAGTGACGGTCACCGTGGCGATCACCAGGGTGGTGGTCACGTCGACCTCGACCCCGTCCGCATCCTCGATCCGACCGCGTTCCAGCATCTGCCGGAACAGCGCCAGCACCTCGTCATGGGCGAGGTCGAGGTCGTCGAGCAGCAGCACCGAATAGGGGGCACGGCGCACCGCCTCGGTCAGCTTGCCGCCCTCGCCATAGCCGATGTAGCCGGGCGGGGCGCCGCGCAGGCTCGCGAGGCTCTGGCGGTCCTGGAACTCCGCCATCGACAGGTGGATCAGGTTGGCGCTGCCGCCGTGAATGAGATCGGCAAGGGCGCGGGCGGTCTCCTGCTTGCCGACGCCGCGCGGGCCGGCCAGCAGGAAGGCGCGCACGGGCCGGACCGTGTCACCGATGCCCACCATGTCGGCGCGCAACTGGCCGGCGATGCGGTCCATCGCGGCTGCCTGCCCATGGATCCGGCCGGCCAGGCGCTGGGCGAGATCGGTGAGGCCGATCTCATCGCGCCGCTGCATGCGCTGGGCGGGAACGCCGGTCCAGTCGGACACGATCTCCGCGACGACCGCCGCGTCGACGCATTCGGGCACCAACGGCGTCGCCCCCTGGAGTGCTTTCAGTTCGGCTTCGACCGTCGCGATCGCATCGTCGGCCGCGGCACCGTCGTCCTCCGCGCCGCGCAGACCGATCAGATGACCGACCAGGTCCCGTTCCCGCCGCCAGCGGTGCTTCAGACCCTCGGTCTCCTGCTTCAGCCGGTCGAGTTCGGCATCGATCGCCGCCAACCGGTGGGGGCTGCCCTCGCCGTCGATCAGGTCGCGATGGACGAGAGAGCGTTCGGCGGAGAGCTCGCGGATCGCATGGTCGGCATCCTCGATCGCGGGCGGGGTCGCCGCCTGGGCAAGGGCGACGCGGGCGCAGGCCGCATCCAGGACGGAGATCGCCTTGTCCGGCAGCCGGCGGCCGATCATGTACCGGCGCGTCAGGCGCACCGCGCCGGCCAGGGCCTCCGTGCGGATGCGCACGCCGTGATGGTGTTCCAGCCGCGGCACCAGCCCGACCAGCATGGCGATCGACGCGGCCTCGTCCGGTTCGTTGACACGGACCATCTGGAAACGCCGCGACAGCGCCGCATCCCGCTCGAAATAGCGCTTGTACTCGGACCAGGTGGTGGCGGCGATGGTGCGCATTTCACCGCGCGCCAGGGCCGGCTTCAGAAGGTTGGCCGCATCGCCCTGGCCGGCCTGGCCGCCCGCCCCGATCAGGGTATGCGCCTCGTCGATGAACAGGATGACCGGGGTCGCCGAAGAGCGCACCTCCTCGATCACCGCCTTCAGTCGGCGCTCGAACTCGCCGCGCATGGCGGCCCCTGCCTGGAGAAGGCCGAGGTCGAGGAGGCGCAGTGCCACATGGGTGAGCGGCGGCGGCACGTCGCCGGCGGCGATGCGCAGCGCCAGCCCCTCGACCACCGCGGTCTTCCCGACACCCGGTTCGCCGACCAGGATCGGATTGTTCTGGCGGCGCCGGCAGAGAATGTTGACCGCCTGCCGGATTTCCGCTTCGCGCCCGATCACCGGGTCGATCAGGCCGGCGCGGGCACAGGCGGTCATGTCGAGGGTGAAGCTGTCGAGCGCGCTCTGTGCGGCGCCGATCGGCTCCGCCAGTGCCGGCGAGGCGGGTCCGGGTCCTGTTGGAGCCCCGGCACCGCCGGCTGCCGGCAGGTCGAGCGGAAGCGGCGGTTCGGCCGGATCGCCCGGGGGGGACCGCTCAGCCAGGGACGGTGCCGTGCCGGCAAGAGTGTAGAGCGTCGGCCCGGCTTCGACCACAACTGCCAGCAGGTTGCCGACGCCGCCGTCCTGGCCGGTGTCGCGCACGGCCGGGACGTCGCCGGCCTGGGCCAGCCAGA
>CAYNIS010000444.1:0-3304 GCA_964397055.1 uncultured Rhodospirillaceae bacterium
GGCGTGGCCCTGACCCTGGCCGGGGCGAGCGTCGCCGTCGCCTTCGCCGCCATGCTGGTGCGGGTCGACCATCTGCACTTCCTCGGCTTCTACTGGCAGGCCCTCGGCCGCGTTCTCGACCTCATCGGGTCGGGGCTGGCGGTGACCGTGCTCGCCCACGCGACCGGCCAAGTGGCGATGCTGCTCTACCTGGTCGCCGCGGCGCTCCTGCCGGTCGGCTTCCTGCTGGCGAGCGGCCGGCCGCCGGTCTTCCGGCTGTTGATCGTCGCCGCGATGGCCGCCGGCCTGACGACGGAGGCGATTGCCGGCAGCGCGCAGGAGGACTGGGTCCTCTCAGCCGCGGTGACGGTCGAACTGGGTCTGATCTCCGCCTGGTGCCTGGTCGTCGCAGGCGACCTCTACGCCGCGGCACGGGAGGCGCTGGCCGTCCTCCTCAAGCCTCGATCGGGGGCAGCCGCTTCCTGAGTTCCGCCTTGGCGATTTTCTCCAGCGTCGCACGCGGCAGGTCGTCGACCAGGTCGACGGCCCTTGGCACCTTGAAGTCGGCAAGCTGTTCCCGGCAGGTGGCGATGACCTGGTCGGCCAAGGTCCGGTCGTCGGTCGAATAGCCGGTGTCGACCAGGACGAAGGCGTGCGGCACCTCGTCCAGCATTGGGTGCTTGCGCCCGACCACCGCGACTTCCCGCACGCCGGGCACGGTCAGGATGATCGCCTCGATCTCCGACGCCGCGACGTTCTCCGCCCCGACGCGCAGCATGTCCTTGGCCCGGTCGGCGAACTGGATGAAGCCGTCGGCATGGACCGTCACCCGGTCGCCGGTGGCGAAGAAACCCTGGTCGTCGAAGGCATCGCGCGTTGCCTGCGGGTTGTTGAGGTACTCGGCGAACAAGGACAGGCCGCGGATGCCGCGGATGAAGAGGTTGCCGGTCTCCCCCGGCTCGCAAGGGGTGCCGTCGTCGTGCAGGACGGCGATCTCGTATTCCGGCGCCGGCCGGCCGATCGCGCCCGCGCGCTGCGGCAACGTCGGGTCGGAAACGATGCCGTGGGTCATGGTTTCCGTCATGCCCCACCAGGCCACCGTCTGGACGCGGAAATAGTCGTTGATCGCGGGCGCCACCGCCCCCATGCCGAACATCCGGTACTTCGATTCCGCCGGCACCGGGCGCTCCATCAGCGCCTTGGTGAAGAACGGGATCATCGAGGCCCAGGTGCAGCCGTGCTTCAGGGAGATGTCCCAGAATCGGGAGGCGGAGAAGCGCGGTACCACCACCGCCGATGCGCCGACCCAAAGTGCAGCCATCACCGAATAGATCTGCGCGTTGGTGTGGAACAGCGGCATCTGCACCATGTGGACGTCGTCCGCGCGCAACAGCTCGTGGGTGGCGTTGATCTTCGCCCCCCAGATCGCGTTGGCGTGGGTCCACAAGACCCCCTTGGGCCGCGACGTGGTGCCGGACGTGAACTGGACGGATACCGGCGCCATCGGATCGGTCGGGCGATAGGGCACGCTCGCCGGGTCGCCGTGGAGGGCGGGGAAGCGTTCCATGTCGCCGGGCACCGGTTCCGTGCCGGCGGCCCCGCAATCGGTCTCCGTCACCGCGATCCAGCGAAGCTGCGGTGCGGCCCGGCGCAGCATCGATGCGAATTTCGGCTGGGTGATGCCGGCGACCGCCCCGCAGTTCTCTGCGAAATAGGCGACCTCCGCCTCTGCCGCGCGGGTGTTGGTGGTGACCGCGATCGCGCCCATGCGCGCGCAGGCGTACCAGGCGAGCGTCGTTTCCGGGCAGTTCTCCAGGTGGATCAGGACGAAATCGCCGGGCTTGATGCCGCGTGCGACCAGGCCGGCGGCCAACGCTTCGGTGTCGCGCTTGAATTCGGCGAAGCTCCAGGCCCTCGGCTCCGGTGTTCCCGTCGGCCCCTCGAATGGTTCCCAGATCAGGAACGGCTTGTCGCCGTGGGTCTCTGCCCGGTAGGAAACCAGCCACGGCACGTCGAGCCCGGCCAGCGGCTGCACATGGGCGTTGCGGACGGTTTCGCCGATTGCAGGATCGATCATGGGTCAGGGTCCTCCCGGGTTCTGTTCTTGTGGATTGGCTGCCAGTCATGCCGCGCCCGGGGGTCGCGCGCAACTCGGCCGGGTGGCGTTGACCTGGTTGTCAGGTGCGGACAGTATACGGTCCGATCGTCCCCGCGAGACCTGGAGTCCCCCTTGATGCGCCGCACTGTCGCCACCCTGGCCCTCGCCCTCCTCGCCGGTCCCGCCGCTGCCGCGGAGGCCCCCGATGTCGTCGTCTCGATCAAGCCGGTCCACTCCCTGGTTGCCCAGGTGATGGACGGTGTCGGCGAGCCCTCCCTCCTGATCGACGGCGGGGCGAGCCCGCACGCCTACAGCCTGAAGCCGTCCGAGGCAGCGGCGCTGGAGGCAGCCGACGTCGTGTTCTGGGTCGGCCCGACCCTGGAGAATTTCCTCGAGCGGCCGCTCGACACGCTCGCCGAGGGGGCGATGCAGGTTTCCCTGCTGAAGGCGCCGGGGATGGAGATCCTGCCGGTGCGCGAGGGAGGGATCTGGGACGCCCATGATCATGACCATGGGCATGGCCACAGTCACGGGCATAGCCACAGTCACGGGCATAGCCACAGTCACGGGCATAGCCACAGTCACGGGCATAGCCACGGGCATGACGACCATGACACCGGCGATGCCCACATCTGGCTGGACCCGCACAACGCGAAGGCCATGGTTGCGGCGATTGCCGCCGCCCTGTCGGAGGCCGACCCGGCCAACGCGGAGACCTATGCCGCCAACGCAGACGCCGCGATTGCCGGCCTGGAGAGCCTGGACGGGCAGCTGGCGCGGATGCTGGAGCCGGTCGCCGACCGCCCGTTCATCGTCTTCCACGATGCCTATCAGTATTTCGAGATCCATTACGGCCTGAATGCTGCCGGGTCGATCACGGTCAGCCCGGAACGCGCCCCAGGGGTCCAGCGCGTGCGCGAAATCCGCGACGAGGTGAGCGCGCGCGGCGCCATCTGCGTGTTCTCCGAACCGCAGTTCGAACCGGCGCTGGTCGAAACGGTGACCGAGGGCACCGGCGCCTTCACCGGCATTCTGGATCCGCTGGGCGCCGACATCCCGGCCGGGCCGGATGCCTACACCACATTGATGCAGACCCTTGCGGCCGAACTCGTCGCCTGCCTGGGGTGAGGGTGCGTTCGGCTCGTGTGATGATCGAGAAGGTCGATCGCTCTATCCGCAAGTTGGGTGCGACCTTCTCGATCTGAATCACACTAGCAACCCATTGAA
>CAYNIS010000445.1:0-3301 GCA_964397055.1 uncultured Rhodospirillaceae bacterium
CCTCCCCTGTTTCTCTAACGATCGTAAAGCGTCCGCCGCCCGCCATGATGTCCGGGAAGCTGCCCGGCTGCTCGATCGAAAAGACGAGCACCGGGATGCGGTTCTCCCGGGCGAGAGCGATGGCGGTCGCGTCCATGACCCGCAGGTCGCGCGCCAGCACGTCCATGTAGGTCAGTTCATCGTAGCGAACGGCCTCGTGATTGGTCACCGGGTCGTCGGAATAGACGCCGTCGACCTTGGTACCCTTGAGCAGCGCCTGGCACCCCATTTCCGAGGCGCGCAAGGCCGCCGCCGTGTCGGTGGTGAAGAACGGATTGCCGGTGCCGGCGGCGAAGATCACCACCCGGCCCTTCTCCATATGCCGGGCCGCCCGACGCCGGATGTAGGGTTCGCAAACGCTGGGCATGGGGATCGCCGACTGCACGCGGGTCGACAGGCCGAGGCGCTCGAGCGAACTCTGGAGGGCGAGTGCGTTCATGATCGTCGCCAGCATGCCCATATGGTCGGCGCTGGCGCGATCCATGCCGGTGGCGACACCGGTGACCCCGCGAAAGATGTTGCCGCCGCCGATCACCAGGCAGACCTGGCAGCCGAGCCGGACGGCATCGCGGACGTCCCGGGCGATGCGGTCCAGGGTCGGGCTGTCGAGGCCGCTGTCTCGCGGCCCCATCAAGGCCTCGCCGGAGACCTTGAGGAGCACGCGCTGATAGCGTGGCGAAGCGGCAAGTCGGGGGCGGGTTGCCGGATCCGGGCTTTCTTCCGGGCTGGTCACGCGTCGCAGCCTCCGCATCCGCCCATCGCCTTCACCCCCTCGTGACAGACCGACAGCCCCGCCGGATGATCAGGACCCGAGGGTCTTGGCCACCTCGGCGGCGAAGTCGCTTTCTTCCTTCTCCAGCCCCTCGCCCAGGGTGAAGCGGATGAAGTCCGCGATCGCGACCGGCGCACCGACATCGGCGGCGGCGTCCTCCAGCACCTTCTTGACCTTGCGGTCGGTGTCCTTGACGAAGACCTGTTCGACGAGAACGTTCTCTTCGTAGAACTTGCGCAGGCGGCCCTCGACCATCTTCTCGATGACATTCTCCGGCTTGCCGGACGCGCGCGCCTGTTCCGAGAGGACGTTGCGCTCGCGCTCGATGGCGGACGCATCGACCTTGTCGGTGGTCAGCGCCATCGGCTTGGCCGCCGCGACGTGCATCGCGAGGTCCTTGCCGAGATCGGCCAGCTTCGCCTTGTCGCCAGTGCTCTCCAGCGCCACCAGGACCCCGATCGTGCCAAGACCGGGCGCGAGGGAGGCGTGGATGTACGACGCTACGACGCCGTCGCAGACCGACAGCTTCGCCACCCGGCGCAGCTTCATGTTCTCGCCGATGGTGGCGATCAGGCTGGTCAGTTCGTCCTCGACACTCTTGCCGGTCGCCGGGTAGGTCCCGGACTTCAGGCCGTCGAAGGTCCCGTCACCGTCGAGCGCCATTTCGCCGAGGCCCTTGACCAGGGCCTGGAACTGCTCGTTGCGGGCGACGAAATCGGTCTCAGCATTGACCTCGACCAGCGCCCCGACCGTGCCGCGGGTTGCCGCGGTCACGAGACCCTCGGTCGCTGCCCGGCCCGACTTCTTGTCGGCCAGTTGCAAGCCCTTCTTGCGCAGCCAGTCGACGGCCGCCTCGATGTCGCCGTCGGTTTCGCCCAGCGCCTTCTTGCAATCCATCATCGGCGCGCCGGTCTTTTCGCGCAGCTCCTTGACCTGTGCCGGGGAAATGCTCGCCATGTCGAGACCTCGTTCAAAGTCGGATGGGGCCGGCCGAAACGGCGGGCCCATATGGAAACAGGCGTCAGCGATCGGTGGCCGGGTGTACCCCGGTTCCGCAGATCGGTGCAATTATTGATGCGCGCAAGGCCAACCCCGTTGGCGCAAGGCCCGAACGGACCGAACCGCTCCGCGACGGCGATTTTGGCGCCCACTCAATAGGTTGAGCGTCTTTCCACCGCCCGATTGGTCAGGTCTGGCGGAAGAACGCTCCAGCAGCGGGGCCGCCATGCGCCAGGAAGGGGAAGGTGTAGCCGGCCGTCAGGCCGGCGTCGCAGCCGGTTCGACAGGTTGGACCGGTTCGGCCGGTTGCATCGGCTCGACAGGCGCTTCGGCTGCCGCTTCCTCGGCCGCCGCCGCAACCTCCTCGGCCAAAACCTCGCCCTCTTCGCCGTCCTCCGGCACGTCCTCATGCGCCTCTTCGAGCTCGCCGAGATCGACACCGGCCGCGGCCAGTTCGGCCTGGATGCCGTCGAGGACCGAGCCGGTCACGAGGTCGCAATAGAGGTCGATCGCGCGCAGCGCATCGTCGTTGCCCGGAACCGGGAAGTTGATGCCGGCCGGATCGGAGTTGCTGTCGATGACCGCGATCACCGGGATGTTCAGCTTGTTGGCTTCCTTGACCGCAATCGACTCCCTATTGGTGTCGATCACGAACAGGGCGTCGGGCAGGCCACCCATCTCCTTGATGCCACCCAGCGCGCGTTCGAGCTTGTCGCGCTCGCGCGTCAACTCCAGAAGCTCGCGTTTGGTGAGGCCGGTCTGTTCGCCGGTCAGCTGCTCGTCGAGTTCGCGCAGCCGGCGGATCGAGATCGAAATCGTCTTCCAGTTGGTCAGCATGCCGCCGAGCCAGCGGTGGTTGACGAAGTACTGGCCGCAGCGGCGGGCAGCCGCGGCAACCGGATCCTGGGCCTGGCGCTTGGTGCCGACGAACAGGATGCGCCCGCCCTGGGAGGCGACCTGGCGGATCGCTTCGAGCGCCCGGTAGAGCAGCGGCACAGTCTGTTGCAAATCAATGATATGGACGCCGTTGCGTACACCGAAGATGAACTGCTTCATCTTCGGGTTCCAGCGCCGGGTGTGGTGACCGAAGTGCACGCCGGCTTCGAGCAGCTGGCGCATGGTAAAGGTGGGAGCAGACATGGAACCTGATTACCTCTTCGTCCGGTTGGTCCTCCGCGGGCAATGGTTCGGCCGTCCACGATCCGGAACGACCAAACACCGGAACCGCTGCCAGCCCCGAGGGACAGGCATCATGCCCGCGTGTGGTTTGGGATAGGCCGCGAACATAGCCATTCCGTGAGGGATCGGCAAGCCGCACTTCCAACAAATCTGCCCTGCCCGTCCCGGACCGGCCCGATCCCGAGGTCCGCTCACAGGTCCTGGACGTCGACGACGCCACGCACCGCCTTCATCGCGGCCCGGGCCTCCCTGGTCACCTGCCAATGTCCGGGCAGTGCCAGCGTCACTTCCCGCGCGTGGTCGAGGCCGACG
>CAYNIS010000446.1:0-3299 GCA_964397055.1 uncultured Rhodospirillaceae bacterium
CACATCCGGCTCGGCCTGGCTGCGGAACATGCTGAACAGACCCATCGCTCTCTCCCGATGTGGCTGAGCCCCTCGTTGCCAGCGGTTCGGCCGGGGCGGTGTCGCAAGTCGCCTGTCTGTTGTTACGCCCCGGCGCCCGGAACTGCAAGGACGGCACAGATCGGAGCCTCCCTTGACGGGTGCCGTGGTGCTTGATCAGTCTCGACACTCAACGGTGGCGACTGCTGAGACCGCCGATTTCTTGGGGGAGAACGAACGTCCATGCGCGCGATCATGTGCCGCGAACTCGGCACGCCCGATGTCCTGACGCTGGAAGACCTCGCCGAGCCCGAGGCGGGACCGGGCGAGGTGAAGATCGCCATGCGGGCGGCCGGGCTCAATTTCCCCGATGTCCTGATGGTGGCCGGCGGCTATCAGCTGAAGCCGGAGCTGCCGTTCACGCCGGGCATGGAGGCGGCCGGCGACGTGGTCGCGGTGGGCGAGGGGGTCGAGCATGTCGCCCCGGGCGACCGGGTGATCGCGGCCCTGCGTTTCGGCGCGTTCGCCGAGCGGCTGGTGGTGCCCGCAGCGTCCACCATGCCGATGCCGGACAACTGGGACTATCCGACCGCGGCCGCGTTCAAGGCCGCCTACGGCACCGCCTTCGTCGGCCTGGTCCGGCGGGGCCAGCTGGAGGCCGGGGAGACGCTCCTGGTGCACGGAGCCTCGGGCGGGGTCGGTCTGGCCGCGGTCGAGCTCGGCAAGATCCTCGGCGCCAAGGTCATCGCCACCGGTTCCAACGACGACAAGCTGGCCGTGGTCAAGCAGTACGGCGCCGATCACGTCCTCAACATCGCCCGCGCCCCGGACTTCCGGGAGGCGGTCAAGGACCTGACCGGCGGGCGCGGGGCCGACGTCATCTACGACCCGGTCGGCGGCGATGTCTTCGACCAGTCGACCCGCTGCATCGCCTGGGAGGGACGCCTGCTGGTGATCGGCTTCGCCGGCGGCAGGATCCCGACGGTCAGCGCCAATATCCCGCTGATCAAGGGGTTCTCCGTGATCGGGGTCCGCGCCGGGGAATACGCGCGTCGGGCGCCTGAGAAAGGGCGGGAGAACTTCGACACGCTGCTCGCCTGGGCCGCCCAGGGGCGGATCAACCCCCATGTCTCCCACCGCTTTCCACTGGCTGAGGTGAAGGCGGCGATGCAGGTCATCATCGACCGTCAGGTGGTCGGCAAGGCGGTCCTGACCAACGACGCATAATTCATACAAAACATAATATTGGCGGGAGGAGTTGAGATCATGGGTCGGATAGTGAGCGGGGATAGGGTGCTCGACCTGGAAGCGATGCATGGCCGTGCGGCCAGGGTAGCGGGCGGCCTGAACGCGCTTGGCGTGCGCGCCGCCGTCGCGGTGGCCCTCATGATCCGCAATGACTTCGCCTTCTTCGAGGCGAGCTTCGGCGCCGGACTGCTGGGAGCCTATGCGGTGCCGATCAACTGGCACAACAAGGCGGAGGAGGCCGGCTACGTGATCGAGGACAGCGGCGCCCGGGCGCTGGTCGTCCATGCCGACCTGATCCCGCAGATCGCCGACGGTATTCCCCAGGGCCTACCGGTCTTCGTGGTCGACACCCCGCCCGAAATCGCCGCCGCCTACGGCATCGACCCGGCGGCTTGCGATGCCGGTCCCCATATCGCCCAGGGCCGCATCGCCTGGGATCGCTGGGTCGAGGCGAGCCCCGGCTGGAACGAGCCGCCGGCCCCGCCGCCGCAGGCGGTGATCTACACCTCCGGCACCACCGGTCGGCCGAAGGGTGTGCGCCGGTTTCCGCCGACCGCCGACATCATTCAGCGCATGATGGTGCTCAATCGGACCGTCTTCGGTTTCGAGGAGGGCATGCGGGTCATCGTCGCCGGCCCGATGTACCATTCCGCCCCAAACTTCTTCGGCACCTGGTCGGTCAGGCACAAGGCCGATCTTGTCGTCCTGATGCCGCGCTACGATTCCGAACAGTTGCTCGCGATGATCGAACATCATCGCATCACGCACCTGTATCTAGTGCCGACCATGTTCGTGTGGATGCTAAAGCTCGATCAGGAAGTACGTGAAAAATATGACGTTTCTTCGCTGAAACAAATCTCGATCGCGGCCGCGCCATGCCCGCCGACGGTGAAGCAGGCGATGATCGACTGGTGGGGACCGATCATCACCGAATTCTACGGGTCGACGGAAACCGGGGCCGTGACTTTCGCGAGTGCGGAGGATGCGCTGAAGAAACCGGGCACGGTCGGCCGCGCCGTGGAAGGCGGCACCGTCAAGGTCCTCGATGCCAGCGGCAACGAGATGTCGACCGGGTCGATCGGCGAGATCTTCGCCCGCAACAGTGCCTTTCCCGACTTCACCTACCACAAGATGGACGAAAAGCGGGGAGAGGTCGAAAAGGGCGGCCTCATCACCTCCGGCGACATCGGCTATGTCGACGAGGACGGCTATGTCTTCCTGTGCGACCGGGCCAAGGACATGGTCATTTCCGGCGGCGTCAACATCTACCCGGCGGAGGTCGAGGCCTGCCTGATCTCGATGCCCGGGGTCCGGGACGTTGCGGTGTTCGGTGTACCCGACGAGGAGTACGGGGAGAGCCTTGCCGCCGTCATTCAGCCCGATCCGGAGATCGAGCTTTCCGACCTCGCGATCAAGGACTGGGTGCGCAAGCACCTGGCCGGCTACAAAGTGCCGAAGATGATCGAGTTCCGGGAGGATCTGCCGCGGGAGGACAGCGGCAAGATCTTCAAGCGCAAGCTGCGCGAGCCGTACTGGCAGGCCGCCGGTCGCATGATTTGAGGATGAACGATCCGACCATGTCTCAGTCAGCCGCGACCGGGGTTCCCGAAGGCTTCGGACCGTTCCAGGAGAACGTCCTCCTGATGCGCAACATCGGCCCGCTCTATTCCAAGATCGAGGGCGAGGGGGACGCGCGTTCGCTCGTCATCGGCTTTCATGTCGACGAGCCGCAACTGAACATCGCCGGCATTTGCCACGGCGGGATCATCATGACCGTGCTCGACATGGTGGTCGGCGGCACGGCGCGGCTGCGGTCCGGCCGCAATGTCTTCCCGCCGACGATCAACCTGACCGTCGACTTCCTGCGCCCCGGGCTGAAGGGCGACTGGCTGGAGGGCCGGCCGGACTTCGTGCGGGTCACCCGCACGATGGGTTTTGCGAGCGCGCTCATGTTCGGTCCGAAGGGGCCGGTCGCGCGCGCCAACGGCATCGCCAAGCTGCCCGAGCCGGAGGACGACCGCATCGGCATGCCC
>CAYNIS010000447.1:0-2929 GCA_964397055.1 uncultured Rhodospirillaceae bacterium
CCCAGACTCCCATGATTTGCCCCTTACAACGCAGGTTTTTCAAACCGTCCGGTCGGGCTGCTCTCCGTCTTTTCGGCCCACATCGCCCGCTACGGGTCGGTTGCGGCGACGCTGATGGCGGCCCCCGGCGCCCATTCCGACCTGGTGCTGACGCTGATCCCGCGCAGCCTCCTCGACATCATGCATGTGAGCGAGGGCGCGCGCAGCCGCGACGGCAACTATCGCTATGTCGAGCTCGTCGGGGCCACCCTGTCATGCGATGGCGTGGCGTGGACCGGTCGGGTCTTCGCCTATGCCAGCCAGCACGGTGCCCTCACCATCGACGGCCGGGCGATCCGCCTTGCCGAGGTACCGGCACGGGGGACGGCGATGACAGCCCTCGACCAACGCGGCGTGCAGACGGCCCTGATCGCGGCCTTGGGCCTCGACGACACGGTCGAGGCGTTCGTCGCCGCCAACCTCGACGGTGACGCGGTCCGCGTCGCCCGGGCGGCGGCGATGCGTCAGCGACTGAGCCGGCCGGCGATCCTTAGCGCGCGGCCCGTCGATCTCACAGCTTCTCGAGGATGAAGTCCGCGATTTCCCGGGAGGAGAACACGCCGTCCCAGCCCTTCACCGGGGCCGCGGTGATGGTGAGCGTGGTGCCGTCGATGGCAAGCGACCGCTGGGCCGCGTCGTCGACATTGATGACCTTCAGGGTCTTCAGGCCCTCGCGCACGCCCTCCTTGGCGGCCGGGTCGTTGCCGACCAGGTTCAGCGCGGAGGTGAACTGGCCGATGACGTAGCCGTTGAGGTTCAGAAGCGCCTCATGGTCGTTCTCGATCGTCGACCAATCGACCTCGACGCTCAAATCGCCGCCGCAATACTCCTGGAAGGTGCGCACGTGCCAGGGAATGTTCTCGTCGGTGATCACGCCGATCAGCCTGCGTTCCTTGATACCCATTCCTTACCTCCGTCGATCCGCCAGGGTCATTCCGGTCACGGTTCCGCCGCGTCAAGGTAGCACACGCCACAGCGCGGTCGAGCGGACATCCTGGTCCTCCAGATCGCGGCTCGTCGGCACCTCCAGGCGGTAGATCTCGGCGAGGCCGTCGGTCAGCAGGAAGTTGCGGCCAGGGTCGGCCAAGAGAACGGTCTTGCCGGCGCGCACCAGATCGCGGAACCAGATATGGGCACGTTCGGCCAGGGGGCGCTCGTAGCAGATGTCGCCGGCCAGGATGACGTCCACATCCGCCAGCGGATCGCCGATCACCTCGGCATAGCGGGGCTCGACGGCGACATCGTTGAGGCCGGCGTTGAGACCGACCGAGGTGATCGCGAAGCGGTCGATGTCGATCGCGACGGCCGATGACGCCCCCGACCGCATCGCGGCGATCGCGGCAAGCCCCGAACCGGCGCCGAAATCGAGAACCCGACGGCCGGCGACCGTGCCCGGATTGTCCAGGAGGTAGCGGGCGAGCGCGATCGACCCCGGCCAGGCGAACGCCCAGAACGGCACCGGCAGATCATGGCGGCGCAACGTCTCCTCCGTCGCCTGCCAGAGCTCGGTGACCTCGCTCGCGAGATAGAGCCGCAGTTCCGGCACCAGGACCGGACAGCTGACGGCGGTGTGCGCGACGATGAACGCCGCGCGCGCTTCAGGTGTCATCGAAACAGCGTCATCAGCTTGGCGGTCAGAACAGATTGTCGACATGACCGGCCAGGATCGCCAGGAGCACCATCCAGCCGGTCAGCGCGTTGGACTTGAACTTGCCAAGGCAGTCGGCGGGGTCGTCAATCTTCCAGGTCATCACCTGCCAGGCAAGGTGGCCGGAGACGATCATGACGGCCACCAGGAAGTCCGGCCCCAATCCGTCGAGCAGGCCTGCCAGCAACAAGAGGCCGGAAAAGGCGACGTAGAAGCCCAGCACGCAATCCCGGCTGGCGTCGCCGAACAGGCGTGCGGTCGAACGAACGCCGATGCGCGCATCGTCGCGGCGGTCCTGGTGCGCGTAGATGGTGTCATAGCCGAGCGTCCAGGCAATGCCCGCGAGATAGAGCGCGTAGGCCGCGGGGGCGAGGGTCCCGGTGACCGCGACCCAGGAGATCAGGACACCGAGGTTGAAGGTCGCCCCCAACACCGCCTGGGGCCAGTCGGTGACCCGTTTCGCGAGAGGGTAGAGGAGGATCATCACGACGGCGACCGCGCCGATCGCCCACGCCAGCGGCGGCAGGATCAAGAGGATGGCGAGGCCCAGGCCGAGTTGCAGCGCCAGGAAGCCCAGGGCCTGGCGTACGGTGATCTGGCCGGACGGCAGCGGCCGGCCCCGGGTTCGCTCGACCTTGGCATCGATCTCGCGGTCGAGGATGTCGTTGATCGTGCATCCGGCACCCCGCATGATCACGGCACCGGCGAACAGCAGGAAGGCGAGCGCCAAGTTGGGCATCGCCCCGTTCGGCGTCGCCAGCACCAGCGACCACCAGCACGGGAACAGCAGCAGCCAGATGCCTATGCGCCGGTCCCAGCGGGCGAGCCGGGCATAGGGCCGCAGGCCCGGCGGCAAGCGGCGGTCGATCCAGCTCTCCTCAGGGATGTCGGTGTGGCTGACAGCCTGATCCCCTTGCCCGGACACGGCCTCATGAGACATGGCACGAGTTCCCCCGATCGGTCGGCTGGTCTGCCCGGCACCACGGCCGGCGGCGACGATCCCAGGCCGCGCGCCCGCCTCTACATCGAAGCGGACCTGAAGCCAGGGGCAACCGTCCCGATCGACAAGGCGCAGGCCCATTACCTGGCGACGGTGCTGCGCCTGGCGCCCGGGACCGCGATTGCCCTGTTCAACGGCCACGACGGGGAGGTTGTGGCCGAACTCGACCGGCTTTCCAAGAGCGGTGCGACAGCGCAGGTCCGCGGCGCCACGCGCGCCCAGGCGAACAGTCCGGACCTGTG
>CAYNIS010000447.1:2939-3291 GCA_964397055.1 uncultured Rhodospirillaceae bacterium
GTGTTCGCGCCGATCAAGCGGGCCGGCATCGACCTGATCGCCCAGAAGGCGACCGAACTCGGCGTCTCCCGGCTGGTGCCGGTGACCACGCGGCACACCGATACCGCCCGGGTGCCGACCGACCGCCTGAGGGCCATCGCGATCGAGGCGGCGGAACAGTCGGAACGGCTCGACGTGCCGACGGTCGACGAGGCCCGACCGATCGAGAAGGTGATGGGTGACTGGCCCGCGGACCGCCGCCTCCTCGCCTGCATCGAACGCCAGGAAAGCCCGCCGCTGGCGGCGGCGGCTTCCACCGTCAGGGGGCCGGCGGCCCTGTTGATCGGGCCGGAGGGTGGCTGGGCGCCCAGTG
>CAYNIS010000448.1:0-3284 GCA_964397055.1 uncultured Rhodospirillaceae bacterium
GAGCGGTCAAAACCGCCTTAAAACTCCGGAACAGACGCTTTCTTCAAAGTGTCCTTGTGGCATCGATCACCTGGGGTGTCGGCATCTTCAACCAGGGCGTCTTCCTCGCCCATTACGCTGACCAGTTCGGCTGGGACCGGGCGACCCTGTCGCTCGCGGCCAGCCTGTTCCAGGTCGGCGCGGGGCTGGCCGGGGTGGTGGTCGGCCATGCCGTCGACCGGCGCGGCCCGAGGGTGGTTCTGTTCGCCGGCAGCCTCGCCTTCGCGGCCAGTTGCCTCGTCTTCGCGCACACGACGGAGGTCTGGCACGACTTCGCCGCGTTCCTGATCCTCAGCGTCGGCTTCGCGGCGATGCACACGGTGACCCTCGGCAAGATCGTCGCCCGATGGTTCGCGCGCCAGCGCGGCCGGGCGATGGCGCTCGCCACCTTCGGCGCCAGCTTCGGCGCGGTGATCCTGGTGCCGCTCAACGCCTGGCTGATCGAAACCCACGGGCTGATCACCGCCGGCTACACGCTCGCCGGCATCGTCCTTCTCGTGATGATCCCGCTCACCGTCTTCGTGATGCGCGACGATCCGGCCGATCTCGGCCTCAGCGTGGACGGCGACCCGGCGGTGTCCGGGGGCCAGCCGCCGACACCGACGGCTGACACCCGCGAATGGACACTGACGGAGGCGATGGCGACGCCCGCCTTCTGGGCGATCGCGATTGCCTATGCGCTCGGCATGCTGGCCCAGAGCGCCTACCTCCTGCACCAGGTGCTCTTCCTGCAGGAACGCTTCACCCTTGTCGAGGCTGCGGGCGTGGTCACCGCGACGACGATCGCGGGCGTGACCGGGCGTCTCGTCTATTCGGCGATCGGCGACCGCTTCGCGAGCCGGGACACGGCAACCGCCCTCTTGCTCCTCCAGGCATCGGGGTATGCCACCTTCATGATCGACGCGAGCGAGAGCGGCATGATCTTCGGGTCGATCCTGTTCGGCCTGTCGATGGGGGTCCTGGTCACGTTGCAGCCTCTGTCGGCTGCCGAATGCTTCGGCCAGGCGTCATTCGGGCGGGTGTTCGGGCCGATCTACTTTGCAATCCGGGCCGGCTCGGCGGTCGGGCCGTTCGGGGTCGGGCTGATCGTCGCCTTCTATGGCGGCTATGGCCCGGCGTGGCCGGTCCTGGTCGGATTGCTGCTGGTCGCCGCCGTCGCCGTAAGATGGGCAGTCCCGCCTGCGAGCGTTCCCGCTCTCGCCCAAGTCGCCTGATGAAGACCGTGGTGAGGAAATGGCTGGGGGACCTGGATTCAAACCAGGGCTCTCGGAGTCAGAGTCCGATGTCCTACCGCTAGACGATCCCCCAGCAGGGTCGCACCACATGGAAAGGGTGCGGCGGTATCCGCCGTGACAGGTCCGGCTGAACCGGTGCGCGATCACGTGAACGTTCTAGATAGCACGGGACATCGCCATTGCAAAGGGGGCCGGGCAGCCAGACCATGCGCCGGCGCGCGCCGGCCCTTGTCTTCGGCGCCCGCACGTCCGAAATGGCCGCCATGGGTGAGACGCGCAAACCACGGGGACGCCAGCAACAGGTGCGGGTGAAGACCGCGCGCCGTCGACCGGCCGCGTCGACCCGGTGGCTGGCCCGGCAACTCAACGATCCCTACGTCGCAGAGGCCAAGCGCGCCGGTTTTCGCGCCCGATCCGCCTTCAAACTGATCGAGATCGACGACCGCTTCCGCCTGCTGAAACCGGGGGCCCGGGTGCTCGACCTCGGCGCCGCTCCCGGCGGCTGGACCCAGGTCGCCCTGCAGCGGACCAAGGGACCGGAAAGCGGTGGATCGGTGGTTGCCATCGACATCCTCGAGATGGACCCCCTGGCCGGTGCCACGGTGCTCCGGGGAGATGCCACCGATCCGGGGATGGAGGCCGCGATCCGCGACGGCCTCGGCGGCCCGGCGAGTGCCGTGCTGTCGGACATGGCGGCGCCGACGACCGGCCATCGGCCGACCGATCACTTGCGAACCATGGTGCTGGCGGAAGCCGCGACCGACATCGCGCTCAGCCTGCTCGCCCCCGGCGGGGCGTTCGTCACCAAACTGTTCCAGGGCGGCGCCGAACGCGAGCTTCTGGCCCTCATCAAGCGCAGCTTCGCCGAGGTGCGGCACGTCAAGCCGGATGCCAGCCGCAAGGAATCGGTCGAGCTCTACCTCGTCGCCACCGGCCGGCGCGCGGATACCGCGGCCGCCCCTGATCCCGCCCCCGATCTCGTCTGAAGCGCTGGAGCCCGCCGCCATGGCCCTTGCCGAGCCCGTTCCGACCCCGCGTGCGAAGCTGCGCGACGGCTTGACCTTCGACGATGTCCTTCTGGCACCGGCGGAATCAGCCGTGCTGCCCACCGGGGCCGACACCTCGACCCGGCTGACCCGGGAGATCCGCCTGGGCATTCCGCTGCTGTCGGCGGCGATGGATACGGTGACCGAGCACGCGCTGGCGATCGCCATGGCCCAGGCCGGCGGCATCGGGGTGATCCATCGCAACCTGTCGGTCGAACGCCAGGCGGAGGAGGTGCGCAAGGTCAAGCGCTTCGAAAGCGGCATGGTCGTCAACCCGATCACCATGCCGCCCGACGCCACCCTGGCCGACGCCCTGCACCTCATGCAGGTCAACCGCATCTCCGGCATCCCGGTGGTGGAAACCGCGACCAAGCGCCTGGTCGGCATCCTGACCAATCGCGACGTCCGCTTCGCAACCCAGCCCGACCAGCCGGTGCACGAGCTGATGACCAAGGCGCCGCTGGTGACCGTGCGCGAGGGGGTCGACCACCTGGAGGCGAAGCGGCTCCTGCACCAGCATCGGATCGAAAAGCTGCTGGTGGTCGACGACGACTACACCTGCATCGGCCTGATCACGGTGAAGGACATCGAGAAGTCGGAGAACTTCCCGAACGCGTCGAAGGACGAGCAGGGCCGGCTGCGGGCCGCGGCGGCGATCGGTGCCGGGCCGGATGCGCGACAGCGCGCCGAAGCACTCCTCGACGCCGGCGTCGACGTCATCGTGATCGACACCGCCCATGGCCATTCCCGCGGTGTCCTCAACGCCGTGAACGAGGTCCGCAAGCTGTCCAACCAGGCGCAGATCGTCGCCGGCAACATCGCCACCGGCGAGGGGGCGAAGGCCCTGATCGACGCCGGGGCGGACGCGGTCAAGGTCGGCATCGGCCCAGGATCGATCTGCACCACCCGCATCGTCGCCGGCGTCGGCGTGCCGCAGCTGACCGCGATCATGGACGCGGCCGAG
>CAYNIS010000449.1:0-3258 GCA_964397055.1 uncultured Rhodospirillaceae bacterium
CGGGGCGTTGCGTGGGGCCCGGCCGGCGGCTGCGGCCATCGCCCTGGTGCTGGTGATCGGCCGCCATGACGGCTATCGCTCGATCCTCGGCGTGATGCACGAGCGCCGCGTGTTCCTGTCCGCCGACGGCAACCGCATCGCCGGCGAGGACCGCCTGACCGGACCGGCCGGGCTCGACGTCGCGGTCAGGTTCCACCTGGATCGCGCGGTCGAAGCCAGGGTCGCCGCCGACGGCGGTGCCGAACTCGCCCTCGACGATGGCCGGGCCTGGCGCCTGATCGCCCGGGGGGCGGAGGTTCGGGTCGAGGACAGCGTGGTCTGGACGGGCGGGCGCCCGCGGCCCAGCCGCCAGGTGGTGCTGGCCGCGGTAACCGGCAGCCACGAGACCGTGGTCGCCTGGGCGCTCAGCCGGCTGGCCCCGGCCGAACCGGCGGAAGCCGAGCCAGAAGAGGCCGAGACGGCAGAGGCCGAGCCGGCAGAGGCCGACGTGGCGGAGCCAGAGCAGGCCTCCTGACGACGGGACCCCGAGGAAACCCCGGGGAAAACCCGTGGCGGCCGGCCTGCGCCGCCGTCGTTTGCATCCTCCCGGTTTCGCGACTACCGTCCGCGCCGCTTCGTCCCGGAACGATCAAGGTGCCGACCGCGCATGAACGCCGATCAGTTGCCCATCGGGCGCGCCCTCCTGTCGGTTTCCGACAAGACCGGCCTCGTCGACCTGGCAAGCGCCCTGCGCGCGCGCGGCGTGACGCTGGTCTCGACCGGCGGGACCGCCCAGAGCCTGCGCGAGGCCGACCTCGCGGTTACGGATGTCAGCGATGTCACCGGCTTCCCGGAGATCCTGGACGGCCGGGTCAAGACCCTGCACCCGGCGATCCACGCCGGTATCCTGGCGCGCCAGGACCGGGTCGCCCACACCCAGGCGCTGCGCCAGCAGGAGATTTTCGCGATCGACCTCGTGATCGTCAGCCTCTATCCGTTCGAGCGTCATGCGACCGCCCGCGCGCCCTATGAGGACACGGTCGAGCAGATCGACATCGGCGGCCCAGCAATGATTCGGGCGGCCGCCAAGAACCATGCCTTCGTCACGGTCGTGGTCGACCCTGCGGACTATCCGGCCCTCCTCGACGAACTGGCGCGGGAGGGCGGCTGCACCACCCACCAGTTCCGCAAATGGATGGCGGCCAAGGCCTTCGCCCGCACCGCCCATTACGACACCACGATCGCGCGCTGGTTCGCCGAGCAGGCGGGCGACCCCCTGCCGCCGATCATCAGCTTCGCCGGGCGCCGGGCGGAGACCCTGCGCTATGGCGAGAACCCGCACCAACAGGCCGCCTTCTACCGTGATCGCAGCGACCGCCCGGGGATCGGCAGTGCCGTCCAGTTGCAGGGCAAGGAGCTGAGCTTCAACAACCTGAACGACACGGATGCGGCGATCGAACTGGTCGCGGAGTTCGACCGGCCGGCGGTGGCGATCATCAAGCATGCCAACCCCTGCGGCGTCGGCGAGGCCGAGAGCCTGGCCGAGGCCTATGACAAGGCGCTCGCCTGCGACCCGGTTTCGGCGTTCGGCGGCATCGTCGCCGTCAACCGCCCGCTCGACCGGGACACCGCGGAGAAGGCCGCCGCCCTGTTCCTGGAGGTCGTGGTCGCCCCCCAGATCACCCAGGAGGCGACCCAGCTCCTCGCGGCGAAGAAGAACCTGCGCGTGCTGGTCATCGGCGACATGCCGGACCCGGATGTTCCGGCCCTGACCGCGCGCTCGGTTTCCGGCGGGCTCCTGGTGCAGACCCGCGACAACGGCCGGATCACCCGCGACGACCTGCGCGTGGTGACCAAGCGGCAGCCGAGCGAGCAGGAAATCGCCGACATGCTGTTCGCCTTCCGGGTCGCCAAGCATGTGAAGTCGAACGCCATCGTCTGTGCCAAGGACGGCATGACCGTGGGTATCGGCGCCGGCCAGATGAGCCGCGTCGACAGTGCCCGGATCGCAGTCCTGAAGGCCGGGGACGCGGCGCGTGCGGCGGCCGAGAACAGCCCGCGCACGGTCGGGGCGGTGGTCGCGTCCGATGCCTTCTTCCCATTTGCCGACGGGCTGATCACCGCGGCCGATGCCGGCATCACGGCGGCGATCCAGCCGGGCGGATCGATCCGCGACGACGAGGTGATCGCCGCCGCCGACGAGCGCGACATGGCGATGGTGTTCACCGGGACCCGCCATTTCCGGCATTAGGCAAAGCCGCAACGGGCGACGGCGCCTCCCTCGCTTCTGTCTCCCTGGCTTCTGTCTTCCTGGCTTCTGTCTTCCTGGCTTCTGCCTCCCTGGCCTGTATTGTCGGTTCAACTGTTGAGGGGAGGACGCCAGATGAACCCGCTTTCCATGACGGCCGCCCAGGCGACCGCGGCCATCCGCGCCGGACGGCTTTCCGCTGTCGCCTATGCCGAGGCGGTCCTCGCGGCGATCGAGGACAGCCAGCCCCGGCTCAACAGTTTCGTCACCGTGACCTCCGACCTGGCGCTGGCGACCGCCCGCGAGATCGACGCGGCCGTCGCCGCCGGCCGTGCCCTCGGCCCGCTCGCCGGGGTTCCGGTTTCGATCAAGGATCTGGTCGACGTCGAGGGGGTGAAGACCACCCACGGCAGTGCGATCTTCGAGACCAACGTCGCCACCCGCGACAACAGCGCGGTCGCCCGCCTGAGGGCCGCGGGGGCGGTCATCGTCGGCAAGACCACGACGCCGGAATTCGGGCACAAGGCGCTGACCGACGGGGCGATCTTCGGCACCACCCGCAATCCCTGGAACCCCGATCTCACCTCCGGCGGGTCGTCGGGCGGGGCCGCCGCCTCCGTCGCCGCGGGCCTGACCCCGCTTGCCGTCGGCACCGACGGGGCCGGGTCGATCCGCGGGCCGGCGGCAACCTGCGGCATCGTCGGGCTGAAGCCGACGCGCGGTGCCGTCTCCGCGGAGGACAGCCCGGACGCCTTCGCCAACCAGGCGTTTTCCGGCCCGATGACCCGCACCGTCGGCGACTGCGCCTTGATGTTCGAGGTCATGCTGGGCAGCCACCCGGGCGACCCCTGGACCCTGGGCGGGGCGGTCCCCGGACCGGTTTCGGCGCAACTCGCGGGCACGCGTCTCGACGGCCTCAAACTCGGCTACATCGCGAAGATGGCGAACCCCGAACTCGACCCGGAGGTCGAGGCGAACACCAGGGCGACCCTGGCCGCCCTGGCGGAACTCGGGGCCGAGGTCGAGGAGAT
>CAYNIS010000450.1:0-1832 GCA_964397055.1 uncultured Rhodospirillaceae bacterium
ATGGCCCCGGTGCGCGCCGCCAGCTGCTTGAGCGCGTCCGCGTCGCGGGCCACCGCATAGACGGTCAGGCCGGACTCGGCGAGAGCCCGGACGACGGCTGCCCCGATCCCGCCGGATGACCCGGTGACAACCGCGGTATGGTAGCGCTCCAGCGTCATCGCTCAGCCCTTCGAGGCTCCGCCACCGGCCGGTCCGGCGGCCGCTTTCAGCTTCTTGCCGATGTTGAGAAAGGCAAGCAAGCCGCTGAGCACGGCAGCCGCCGCGGCGAGCGCCATGACCGCCCGGAACGCGGCGAGCATCGCCTCGCGGTAGCTGTCGGGGTGCGCCCCGCCGCCGGCGCCGAAACGCAAGGCAGGCTCGGCGCCGGCCAGCCCGGATTCCGCAACGCTGGCGTCGAACGCGGCCACCGCCACGATGCCGAGGCTGGCGATGCCGAGGACGGAAGCGACCCGGGAGACGGCATTGTTGAAGCCGGAGGCGAGGCCGACATGGTCCGCGTCGACGCTGTTCATGACGGCGGTCGACAGGGGGGCGATGGTGATCGCCATGCCCAGCCCGATCAGCACGATCGCCGGCATCACGTCGCGCCAGTAGACGCTGTCGAGACCGGGCAGCGCCAGGAGGACCAGCCCGCCGGCGGTGACCAGCGGGCCGACGGTCAGCGGCAGGCGCGGGCCGAGGCGGTCGGCAACCGCACCGGCCGGCCCCGACAGCGACGCCACCATGATGGTGAAGGGCAGGAACGCCGCCCCCGCCTCGACCGCCCGGTATGCTTGCGCTTCGATCAGGTGGAAGGGCAGGAAGAAGACCACGCCGCCGACCGCGACATAGAGCACCAGCGTCATCAGGTTGGCGCTGGCGAAGGTGCGATCGGCGAACAGCCCGATCGGCAGCATCGGCCGCACCGCCCGCCGCTCCCACCAAAGCAAGGCGAGGCTGAAGGCCAGGGCGCCGGCAACCAGGACCAGGGCCCGGGTGATCCCCTGTTGCTCGGCGAACGCGATCAGGCCGCGGTTGAGCAGGCCGAGGGCGGCGACGGCGAGGACCGCGCCCCGCCAGTCGAGGCGACCGGGTGCCTCCCGGTCCCGGCTCTCCGCGACCGCCCCCAGGGTCAGGGCGATGACGAGGAGGCCGAGTGCCGGCGCGATCAGGTACACCGCCCGCCAGCTGACCTGGTCGACAAGGGACCCGCCCAGGACCGGGCCGATCGCGGTGGCGAGCGAGCTCAGGCCCGCCCACAGACCGATCGCGCGGCCGCGGTCACGCGCCGCGAACTCCGCCCCGATGATAGCGAGGCTGCCCGGCACCATCAGGGCGGCGGCGGCCCCCTTGGCCGCCTGGAACAGGATCAGCCGGTCGATTGAACCGGCCGCTGCACAGGCGAGGCTGGCGCATGAGAAGCCGACGAGGCCGAGGAGGAACATCCGGCGCCGGCCGAAGGCATCGCCGGCCGCCCCGCCCACCAGGACCAGCGCTGCCAGGACCACCGTGTAGGTGTTGGCGACCCGCTGCATGTCCGCGAGCGACGCCCCGAAAGCGTCCTGGATGGCGGGGTTGGCGACCGTCGACACCGCCGAATCGATGAACACCATCGCCGACGCGAAAATGGTCGCGGCGAGGACCAGGGCGGGCCGCCATGGCTGCGTCGACGTCCCGGTCATGTCCCCGATCGCCCTGCACGTTGGCTGTGGTTTCCATAGACGGGCCGGTTTCCGACGCCGCGAGGGTTCCCATCGCCGATCGGGCGCTCTGGCGCGAATCCCGAGCAGACTGTATCAGTCTGCGACGACGATTTGCGCTACGATTCAATAGCTTGCGCATTTTCCGAACCG
>CAYNIS010000450.1:1932-3255 GCA_964397055.1 uncultured Rhodospirillaceae bacterium
CCAGACCGGTTCAGTCCGGCTGGAAAATGCGCCAGCGCAAATCCCGAGCAGACTGTATCAATCTGCGACGACGATTTGCGCTGCAATTCAATATGTTGCGCATTTTCCGAACCGCCAGACCGGTTCAGTCCGGCTGGAAAATGCGCCAGCGCAAATCCCGAGCAGACTGATGCAGTCTGCGACGACGAATTGCGCTGCAATTCAATATGTTGCGCATTTTCCGATGGAAAATGCGCTAGGACAAGAAGGCTCGCCCGCGAAGGCAGGCAGCAGCGGACCCCCGCAAGGCCAGAGCAGCGATACCGATGACCGACCCGGCATCCAGACGCGCGGTTGACCCGCCGGAGACCGCGGTGTTCCTGAGCGCGCGGCGCTGGCGTATCGCCAGCGGCTTCGTGCTTCTGGCCTATGTCCTCTGCCACCTCGCCGTCCATGCGGCCGGCATTCTCGGCATCGACGGCATGGTCACCGCCTCCCACTGGCTGCAGGCACCCTGGTCCGAATACCGCGCCGGGCAGGCGGTCCTCTATGGCGCCCTTGTGATCCATATGGGCCTGGGGCTCCTCGCCCTCGTCCATCGGCGCACATTCGCGATGCCGCTCGCCGAGCAGCTCCAGCTCTGGCTCGGCCTCGCGATCCCGCTGATACTCATCGAGCATGTCGTCGGCACCCGGCTTGCCGCGGAGTTGGCGGGCAGCACGCCGGACTTCCCGTTCGTGATGCTGATCTACTGGGAGGACGTCCCCTGGCTCGGCATCCAGCAGGTCCTCCTGGTGCTGATCCTCTGGGCGCACGCGATCATCGGCCTCAACCGGTGGCTGGCCGCGGTCACCACACGGCGGCGCGGTGCGCCGATCCTGACCGTGGTTGCCGCCGTCGTGCCGATCCTGTCGCTCACCGGCTTTGTCGTCGCCGGCTTCGACCTTCTCGACCAGCTCGACCGCAACATCGACCTCTACTTCGACATCTACGACGCCGCCCGCCCCCCGAACGACGTCGAGTACGTCTTCCTGACCGAGATCCTGACCGGCTTGCGGGGCGGATATGCCGGCCTGGTCATCGTGGCTGCCGCGGTCGGCCCCGGCCGCAGCCTGGTGACCTACCCGCGCCAGGTGCGGGTCGCCTATCCGGGCGGCCGCGTCGTCTCCGTCCCGATCGGCACCACGGTCCTGGAGACCAGCCGCCGGGCGGGCATCCCGCACCGTTCCGTCTGCGGGGGGCGGGCGCGCTGTTCGACCTGCCGGGTGCAGGTCACCCGCGGGGCCGATACCCTGCCGCCGCCGACCGGGGAGGAGGCGGTCACACTCTCCCGCATCGGGGCGA
>CAYNIS010000451.1:0-3251 GCA_964397055.1 uncultured Rhodospirillaceae bacterium
GATCGAACTGGCCGAGGCGGTGATGAGTGCGCTCTTCATCAGCTGGCAGCCGAGCAACGTCCAGCTGAAGGCGCGTGGCGAGGTCCTGTTCCTGCGCCTTACCAAGCTCGCGGCCCTTGGCCTCTTGGCGGCCCTCTTCGTCGGCGTCCGGCGGCGCCTGGTCGGCCTGTGGCCGGTGCCGGGTCCGGCCGAGGACCGGGCGATCCGGCTCGTCACGGCCTTCGGCATCCTGTTTTTCGCGGTCGAGATCGCCCACCAGATCTTCCACCCCTATGAGTTCCTGCGCGCCGTCGTCCTGGCCTGGGTGGTCCGGGTTCAGCTCTATCTCCGGCCCGTCTGGCTGGTCCTCTGGTGGCTCTTTCCCTGGGTGATGGCCGGCATGATCGCCACCGCCATCTATGTCGAGCGGCGCCGCACCACCCGGTCGGAAGCCGCCGCCAGGAGACGCCGGCTGGCCGAGGGCCTCGCGGCCGCCGAGTGAGGCCTCGACATGACCAGCGCCAGCCTCGGTGCCGGCGCCCCGCCGCCGGACCCTGACCTCCCGGCCATCCCGGCCCCGACCGCCGTCGCCGCAGCGGCAGCCGCCACCGCCCGCCACGACGGTCGCCTCTCCGGCATCGTCGTAGAACGGGCATTGGCCACCATTCCGGAGGGCACCGTCTACCGCGGCTGGGACACCGCCCGTGCGGCGAAAATCCTGATGTTCCAGCCGGGTGCGGTTTCCGGCAACCCGATGCTGGCGCAGGCACTCGACCTCGCCGCCCGGCGACACCGCCAGCAGACCCGCCGCCGGGTAGAGGTCCGCCATGGCGCCGGCGGCACCTATCTCATCGGCGACGATAGTGATGTCGCGATCGCCGCCAACTGGTTCGCCCGGATCCTGCGCGATGCCATCAGCCGCGACCTTGTGACGGTTCAGGCGGCGACCGGCGGGCGCAACCGCATAGATCTGACCCGGCTGGGGCTCACCGGCCTGCGTCTCGCGGGAACCGCGTTCTTCACGCTCCTGATTGTGCACGGCGCCTTTGCCAGCATCTTCGCCGGGGCCGTCGCCGGGCTGTTCGTGGTCCAACTCCTCGTCATCGCCCGGGCGATCGACCGTCTGGGGATCATGCGGCCGGCGGCGGGTTGGGGTGCAGCATTACTTCTTCTGCTCCTCGCGGACGGTCTCGGCCATCTCACCATTCACGCGCTGCCGGTGGCCGGGCAAGCGCTTCGACCGTTCGAGACGTTCAACTTCTACCCCGGCAGCTTCGGCCTGGCGCGCGAGCTTGCCGATGTCCTCAGGGTCGCGATCCTCGATACGGGCCTCGTCGGATCGATGGCCTATGGCGATCGGACGGAAGCCGCCCTCTACATATGGGTGGTCGTGCTCATCCGCGTCACCGCCTGCTTCGCCGCCGTCGCCGCCCTCGAACTCGCCTGCCGGGCTGGCATGATCCAGCGTCGCGGCGCGCGGCGGCAACGCGGTTGGGGCTCCCCCCGCGCGCTTGCGGTGCCGGTCGCCGTTGCCATCGATGGCGCCATGGCGGTGCTGTCGGCCGCCGCAACGGTGATGGGTGTGGCAACCCTTCTTCTCTATGCCGAGATGTCGAGCTGGCGGGGGGCGGAGACCCTGGGATCGCTGCTCGCGATGATCTCCGGCCATCTCTCGACGCTGCCGCATGTCCTGGTCCTGGCAGCCCAGGACCTGACCCTTTCGACGCTGGCCGTGGGGCTGATCCTGCGCTCCCGGCGGATCGCCCGGGCCCATGGGCCGATCAGCGAGTTCATTGCCAGCGGCGCCACGATGGCGGCGATCCCGGTGCTCGCGGCGATGGTGACACCGGCCGTCGTTTTCCTGGGCGCCATCGCCATCGGAGAGGTGATCCGGTTCCCTGACGGCTTCAGGATCGCCTCGGCGCTCGGCATCCCGATCGGGCCGGGCCGCGAGCCGCTGACGGTGCTCTCGGACCTGCGCCTACTCTATTCCCCTCTCCTGTTCACCGTTGTCCTCTACCTCGCCTGGATGGAACGGCGGCTGATCCGCATCGGACAGTCCGTGGCGGGCCCTTGACCTTCCAGCGGGGTGAAACCCCATCCTTCTACCAAGCTGGAAGGAGGGCCCTATGGCCAACGTCATGGTCGATGACAACCGGCATCTGATCCTGGACATCGAGGGCTGGCGCTGCGCAGGTTGCGCCGACCGCACACAGCGCGCGCTGGCCGCCATCGAGGGCGTGCGCGACGCCAGCGTCAACCTGGCGCTGGAACGCGCCGACATCTCCGCAGCACCGGGGGTGACCGCCGACCGACTGGTCGCGGCCGTCACCGCGGCCGGGTTCCGCGCCCATGAACGGACGGAGGAGAAGCCCCCCCGCCCGACCACCGACAGCAGCTTGGCGGCGACACTCCAGGCGGTCCTGGGTGCCGTCCTCGCCGTGCCCTTCGCCGCCCACATGGCCGCCCACGCAGCGGGCTTCGGCTGGCACCTGCCGGGCTGGCTGGCCGCCGGCCTCGCCACCATTGCGCTGTTCGGTCCCGGCCGGGCGTTCTTCGTCGGCGCGGTGGCGGCGACCCGCCATGGCAGCGGCTCCATGGACCAATTGGTGGCCCTCGGCACCGGGGCCGCCTACCTCTGGAGCCTCGGCGCCCTCTTCGCCGGTGTCGATCCGACCCGCCTGCATTTCGAGGCGGCGGTCATGATCATCGCCTTCCTGTCGATCGGCAAACTTCTGGAGGCGCGCGCCCGCACGGCAACCGGGTCGGCCCTCAGCGCCCTCATGGCCCTGGCGCCGGACAAGGCGACGGTCGCCATGGCGGAGGGCGGCTGGGCTGAGGTTCCCGTGAACGAGGTTCGGCTCGGCGACAGGCTGCTGCTGCGCCCGGGAGAGCGGCTTCCGGTCGATGCGGCGGTGGTCGAGGGGGAGACCTCGCTCGACCTCTCGCTGCTCACGGGCGAGAGCCGACCGGTCACCATCGGCCCGGGTGATCGGGCCCCGGCCGGAGCACTCAACGGCGATGGCCGGATCGAGGCCGAGGCCGCCGCGGTCGGCACCAACACCACGCTTGCCCGCATCGAGCGACTGATCACCGCCGCCCAGCGCGGCAAGGCACCGATCCAGCGGCTGGTCGACCGGGTCGTCGGGCTGTTCGTGCCGGCCGTGCTGGTGATCGCTGCGGCCACGTTCGTCGGCTGGATGGCGCTCGGCGGCGAACCGGCCGCGGCCCTTGCCGCGACGATCGCCGTCCTGGTGATCGCCTGCCCCTGC
>CAYNIS010000452.1:0-3243 GCA_964397055.1 uncultured Rhodospirillaceae bacterium
GACGTTCGCATCGACTATCACGCCGGCACCCTCAGCGTCGGCGGCACGGTCCTGCGCGCGGGCGAGGAGTTGACCATCGACGGCGGCACCGGGGAGGTCATGGTCGGCAAGGTCGCGACCATCCAGCCGGAGCTCTCGGGCGACTTCGCCACCCTCATGACCTGGGCCGACAAGCTCCGGCGGATGAAGGTGCGCACCAATGCCGAGACGCCGACCGACGCGCGCACCGCCCGCCAGTTCGGGGCCGAGGGCATCGGCCTCTGCCGGACCGAGCACATGTTCTTCGATGCCGACCGCATCGTCACCGTGCGCGAGATGATCCTGGCCCAGGACGAAACCGGTCGCCGCTCCGCGCTGTCGCGGATCGAGCCGATGCAGCGCCAGGATTTCGTCGAGCTGTTCCGCATCATGGCCGGGTTGCCGGTGACGATCCGCCTGCTCGACCCGCCGCTGCACGAGTTCCTGCCCCACAGCGATCACGAGATCATGGAGGTGTCGGCCGCGACCGGTATCGATGCCCTGCGCGTGCGCCAGCGGGTCCAGGAGCTGAAGGAGGCGAACCCGATGCTCGGCCACCGGGGCTGCCGCCTCGGCATCTCCTATCCGGAGATCTACGAGATGCAGGTGCGCGCGATCTTCGAGGCGACGCTCGAGGTATCGAAGGAGAGCGGCGACACCGTCCGGCCGGAGATCATGATCCCGCTGGTCGGCTCGAAGGCCGAACTCGACATCCTGAAGAAGATGGTCGACCGGGTCGCGAAGGAGGTCGCCGCCGCCGCCAACCTCTCCCAGCCGATCGTCTACGATGTCGGCACCATGATCGAGCTGCCGCGCGCCTGCATGGTCGCCGACGAGATTGCGGAGACGGCGGAGTTCTTCTCCTTCGGTACCAACGATCTGACCCAGACCACCTTCGGCATCAGCCGTGACGACGCCAACGCGTTCCTGCCCGCCTATCAGCGTGCCGGGATCATGGAACAGGACCCGTTCGTCACCCTGGACCGGGACGGCGTCGGTGCCCTGGTGCGGATCGGTGCCGACAAGGGGCGCGCGACCCGTCCCGACCTCAAGGTCGGCATCTGCGGCGAACACGGCGGCGACCCGTCGTCGATCCACTTCTGCGAGGAGGTCGGGCTCGACTACGTATCGTGCTCGCCGTTCCGGGTGCCGATCGCCCGCCTCTCCGCCGCCCAGTCTGCCGTCGATCGGACCGGCGGGCCCGGCCGCACCGCCTGAGCCGGTGCCGAGGCCGGGAGGGACAGGTCGACAAAGGGAAAGGCAGGCGATGCTGACGCGGGCGACCGCCATTGTCGGGACGGCCCTCCTGCTGGTCGTGGGCCCGGCTTACGCCCAGATCGAAACGATCGACGAGCCGCTTTCGGCGTTCGACCTGCAGAATGCCTGCCTCTCCCGCAAGCGGGCGGACATCTTCGCCTGCGACTACTTCCTGATCGGCCTGTTCCAGGGCTATCTGATCGGCGTCGACCAGTACCGGGGCGAACGGGTCAACCGCCCGATCTGCCCGGGCGGGCCGGTCGCCGGCGAGGAGTTGCGGCGCATCTACCTGGCCTACGCGACGCCGCAGGGCCTTGGTTTCGACGACCAGACGCCGGCCGCCGAAATGGTGCTGCGGGCGTTCTACGCGGCCTGGCCGTGCCGTGGATCGTGATCGGGAGACCCCACCCATAAAGAGTGTTAAGGATTGGTTATTGAAACCCCGGGTGATCCATCCCAGGTCCGGGGTCGTATTGCTGCATGCGCGTCTTTTCGAAGAAAAACAGGGGGAGCCCTTCATGCGCACCGCATTGACCGTGGCCTCGACCATCGCGGCCTATGTCGTTTTGCTTATCCTGTTGATCGCCAATCCGGTCGCGGCACAGACACCCGGCTTCTATGTCGGCGTGATCGGTGGTGCGAACCTTTTGACCGATAGCGAGATTTCGGTCGCCGGCGGCATCGATGTCGACAACGACTACGACCCCGGCTACGCCGTCGGTGGCGTGGTCGGCTACAACCTCGGCGATGTCTGGGAAATCGGCGGACTGCGTGGCGAGTTCGAGCTGATGTACCGCCACAACGAGATCGAGGACCATCGCGTCGCCGCCCTCGGCGGCAGCCAGCCGGGTTCGGTCGGCGAGGTCGCGACCCTCAGCTACATGGTCAACGTCTACCACGACTTCGCCCCGCGCCAGCGCTTCCGCCCGTATATCGGGTTCGGCATCGGCGGTGCCTCCAACGAATTCCAGGATTTCGGGATCCAGGCGGTCCCGCAGGTGCTGGACGACGAGGACAGCGGCTTCGCCTGGCAGGTGATCGCAGGGGCCGGTTATCGGTTCAGCGACAACATCTTCCTGACCGGCGACTACCGCTACTTCTCGACTGAGGCGGAGGTGGTGTCGACCCCGGCGACCGGCAGCGAGTCGAGCTCGCCCGACGCCGACTCGCACTCGGTCCTGTTCGGTGTCCGCTATCAGTTCTGATTGCTCTGCGAAGTGACGACTTCCGGGGCCGGCTCCTTCCTTGGGGGGGGGGCGGTCCCGTTTGTTTTCAGGAGGCCCCGCGCGCCTTGAGGAACGGTGTCGGGTCCTGCCAGCCGTGGTCGCCGGCCTCGAACCATGGTTTGGAGATGTAGCCGGCGGACCATTGGGTCGCGAGGGCGACCTCCCGGTAGCCGCGCCAGGTGCGGATGCGGACCAGCGTCCGGTCGGCATCGGACGCCATCACCAGGCCGCGATAGCGCCCGCCCTCGAAGTTCAGGTCGATGATGTCGCCCAGCTGCCAGGGGCTGATATACGCCCCGGTATGGATGCCGAAGTGCAGATGGGCCTTGTAGCCGCCGTTCTCCCAGCTGTAGGGCCGACCGACCGAGCCGATCTTGCGGCCGGCCGACACCATCTCGCCGACGGTCACGAAGATCATCGGGGCCAGGTGGCCGTAGAGAGAGCAGTAGCTGGAACCGTCCGGTTCCGCATGTTCGACGATGACGAGATAACCCCAGGTCTCGACACAGCCGATGTAGCGCACGATGCCGTCGGCGACGGCGAGGATGGCCGCGCCCGGCTGGCTCCAGGCCTTGTCCACGCCGACATGCATCAGGCCCTGGAACCCCGCGACGGCGCTGGTCGCGACCTCGATCCCGTAGTTCGTCTTCGCCTCGTCGAAGAACCCCCGGACCGGGGCGACGGCCCCCCCGGCAACCGCCGCCGTCCTGCCGTCGCAGTCCTCCCGGCTGGCCGAGATGTC
>CAYNIS010000453.1:0-3232 GCA_964397055.1 uncultured Rhodospirillaceae bacterium
GAGACAACGAAGTCTTTGACCCGAAGAAAACAACAGGAAATCGGCCTCCCCGACCAGGCCGCGGTCGGCAGCCCGCGCGGCTATGCCATCCAGTCCCGGGTCGTCGCACAAGGGGCCGGTGCCATCACCGCCTACAAGGAACCGTCGGGCCCCGGCATCCGGGTCGATGCCTGCGGCTATCTGGGCTACGCCCCGCCGCCCCAGTTCGATCCCCTGTTCGCCAAGGTCGTCTGCACCTCCAATTCGACCGGGACCTTCGCCTCGGCCGTGGAGCGGTCCTTGCGCGCCCTCGACGAATTCCATGTCGGTGGCCTCGCCACCAATCTGGGCCAGTTGCAGCGCATCCTGTCGCATGCCGAGGTGCGCACCGGCGATGCCCGCACCTCCCTCCTCTCGGAACACCTGGAACTCGTCAATCCGTCCAATCCGGCGGCCCGGCGGCAGGCCCAGAACGAGACGCTGGCGCTCCTGGACCGGCAGGCGAAGACGACCGGGGCCGGCAAGCCGGGCACCGGCTCGGCCATTGCCGCTGCCCCCACCACCCCGGCCTCCCGCCTGGCGGTGCAACCCGGCGATGTCGCCGTCGAATCCGGCATGGCCGGTGCCGTCGTCGCCAGCCTTCTGGAGGCAGGCGCCCATGTCCGCGCCGGCGATACGCTGGCCGTCGTTAGTGCGATGAAGATGGAGGCGATCGTCGCCGCCCCGGTCACCGGCGAGGTGGTGGCGGTCGAGGAGCTCACCGTTGGCCAGGCGGTGAGTGCCGGACAGGTGATCGCCGCGATCCGGCCCGTTGCCGGGGCCGAGGAGGCCGATACCGGCTATGGCGAGGATAGCTGGGCGCCGACGCTGGAGGAGATCACGACCCTGCACGCCCTTGCCGAGGGACGGCTGGCGCCGGGCTCCACCGATCCGGGCGTCGTGCGCCAGCGCAGCCGCAACAAGCTGACCTGCCGGGAACGCATCGCCCGGCTGCTCGACGACGGCAGCTTTCGTGAGGTCGGCAGTGTGACCGGGTTCGCCAGCCACGACGACCATGGCCGGATCGCCGCCTTCACGCCGTCCAACCATGTCGGTGGTTGGGGCACGATCCGGGACCGCACGACCATCGTCTGTGCCGACGACTTCACGTCCCGCGGCGGGCATGCCGACGGCTCGATCGCGGAGAAGAGCCGCTATCTCGACCGGCTGTCGCTGGAACTGATGGTGCCGTCGGTGCGCCTTCTGGACGGCTCCTCTGGCGGCGGCAGTGTTACCACCATGGTGCCGCAGCAGAAGGGAGACGGTGAAAGTGCGGCGAAGGAGAGCACGGGCGCGATCCAGCACGGCCGCCCGCGCGTGGCCGGCGGCGGCGGGTCGTTCCTGCCCGGCCATCTCGGAAGCTCGCTCTACACCGAACAGCTGGCAACGGTCCCGGTCGTCAACGTGCTCCTCGGCAGCGTCGTCGGGATTGGCGCGGCCAAGGCGGCCCTCGGCCATTTCTCCGTGATGGTGCGCGACATCGCCCAGCTGTTCGTCGCCGGGCCGCCGGTGGTCGCCCACGCCATGGGGTACGAGATCACCAAGGAGGACCTGGGCGGCTGGCACATCCATTGCTGCAACGGGTCGGTCGACAACCTCGCCGAGACCGAGGAGGACGCGTTCGACCAGGCGCGGCGCTTCCTGTCCTACCTGCCGCAGAGCGTGCATGAGGCGCCACCGATCTTGCCGCCCGACCCGACCGACCCGCCGGACCGGCGGGAGGAGGAGCTGTTCACGCTGGTTCCGCGCAAGCGCACCGCCACCTTCGACGTGCGCAAGGGCATCCGGCTCATCGCCGACCGCGACAGCTTCTTCGAGATCGGCCCCTACTGGGGGACGGATCAGGTCACCGGCTTCATCCGCATGAACGGCTACCCGATGGGGGTCATCGCGTCCGACAGCCGGCATGTGAACGGCGGGGCCCTGACCGCCGACGGCTGTGACAAGCTCACCCGCCATCTGGACATCTGCGACCTGTTCCACCTGCCGGTCCTGAACCTCGTCGACAACCCCGGCTTCGCGGTCGGCCTGGAGCACGAGATGGCCGGGACGATCCGCAAAGGCGGCACCTGGATGGTCGCCTTTGCCCAGATCAAGGCGCCGATCTTCACGGTCCTGATGCGGCGGTCGTTCGGGGTTGCCGGCAACAACTATGCGACCCCCCGCGCCCAGCCTTCGATCCGGGTCACGTGGCCCTCGGCCGATGTCGGCGGTATCCCGCCGGAAGGAGGCATCGAGGCCGCGTACAAGCGCCAGCTGGCGGAGGCCGCGGACCCGGTTGCCTTCCGTGCGGAGCTGGAGGCCCGGATCGAGAGCGTGCGCGGCCCCCTCGGCCCTCTCAACCGCTTCCAGATCGAGGAGATGATCGATCCCCGCGACACCCGCCGCTATGTCTGCGAGTGGGTGGAGAACGCCTGGCGCATCGCCACGCGCCCGCGTGCCCTGGAACCGCGGCCGCTGATGTTCCGGCCCTGAGACGAGAGAACCCCGGCCGCCACGATAGGACGGCAGGGGCTGGCCGGTGGACGGCCTTCGCCGGGAGGGCGAACTGGCAGAGCGGCGGTCAGGTCACACCCGACGATGAGATCAGCCTCGACCGTGAAGGTGAACTCCGCGACCTCGAGCACCGAGCCCGAGCCGTTGCCGCCGCTGTAGGTCGTGACCGTCAGGGTGTTGGTGCCGATCTGAAGGTCGGCATCCCCTGTGAAGTCGCCATTGGTGTCGCCGAAGAGCGCGTAGGGTTCGACGTTCTCCAGCTGGTCCGAGCCGCCGTTGAGCGACAGGCGAACACTTCCGATAGCGCCGGTCCCACCGGCACGTTCGGCATAGAGGGTCACCGGCAGGCCGTCGAACATCGGGCTCAAACTGGTCGCGGGTTCCGCCATGGGTGAGGGCTCCTCTCACGGTCCGTCGGACGGTCGAGCGCGTGCGGGGGCAGGCCGACGGCCCCCGCTTCGGCGGGCGGCCTGCATCGGCATTCACAGTTTTCTTGTCATTGAGGGACGGGCCGGCGGCTGCGGGCTCGCCCGTCGATGGGATATGTCTGGTGCCCCGCCCGATCAGTCGGTTTTTCCCAAGTACGTGATCTACCCTACAGACCACGGAGTAAAAATCACGAATAGACGTCGATCAGAACCCGTTTTATTCAGCGCGTATTTCGTTAGGCCGTGTGGACGAATTGACTCAGGTAGAGGTTTTGGGATTCCCGCACGGC
>CAYNIS010000454.1:0-3225 GCA_964397055.1 uncultured Rhodospirillaceae bacterium
CGCCGGGGCGAGGCGGATCGGCGGCGAATCGCTCTCCACCATGACGCCGTCGATGCGGGTGCGGACCGCGAGGTGGGTTTCCGCCGGCTCGATGTGGATGTCGGACGCCCCGGCCGCCCGCGCCCTGTCGATGATGCCGTTGACCAGGCGGATGACCGGCGCCTCGCTCGCCAGGTCGCGCAGACGCGCAACATCGCTGCCGTCGCCGGCCAGTGCCGCAAGGGCATCGAGGCTGTCATCCCCGCCCCTCGCAACCGCCGGGTCTCCCCCCGCTTCGGGATAAAGCCGGTCGAGGGCGGCGGCGATGTCCTCCGGACGGCCGCGGACCAGGCGCACCGGCGATCCGGCGACCAGGGCCAGCGCCTCCCGCAGGAAGGCATCCTCGGCATCTGCCGCGGCGACGATCAGGCTGCCGCCGGCCTCCGCCACCGGAACCGCTCGGGACTCGCGCAGGAACTGTGCGGAAAAGAGTGCTCCGCGAACCGGATCAGGGGGATATTGGCCGGACGCGATCGGGGCCTGCCCCGGCCGGTCCAGCCAGGTCACGACATCGCCGCCGGCGCCAGCTTCCGCCGGCTGCGCGTCCGCAACGCCTGGATCGCTCCCCGTAAGCCGTGCAGGGCCGTTCGCCGCCGATGCGTTCCGCGCCATCGCCTCCTGCCCCTCGTCAAGATGAAACCGACTCCGACGATACGGACACCCCCGTAGTCCGTCAAGTCAACAGCTCCGCCCGATGCAATTCATACGCTTTAAAACTGGTTTTTATAAAATTTTACCATCAATTTTTATTGGATAGTTTTCAAACTAACGCGAAGACTCTTCAGTTGACTCAAGAGTATCATTTGGATGTATACGGGTGATGTCCCATTGGTCGGCGTCATTTTCACGACGGAAACAAGGCAAGACTGTGCCGGCACCGTCGTTCCGTGGCAGGCAGCGGCATTCGGGCGGCCGACTCGTGAAGGGAAATCCGCGCGCTCGCCACGGTTCATTCAAAAAACAGGGGAGCTGCAAGCCATGCGTAGAGCCGCACGCGCTGTCGCTCTTGCCCTCTCGGTGCTGACTTTCGGCACCGTCGGGGCGGGCGAGGCGATGGCGCAGACACCGCCGGATACGACCGGTGTCTCCGTCTCCTACTATCAAGGAAGGTGGACCCGCCTTCCGGATTTCAATGCTTTGACGCCGATCAACACGGGTGTGGTTGGCAATTTCGACATTGATAACCGCACCAGCGACAGCAATTTCGGCTTCGTCTTCGAGGGCTTCCTCGAAGTCGAGGCGGATGGGACGTACGACTTCTTCACCACGTCCGACGACGGCAGCCGGCTGTTCATCGGCGACACGCTGGTGGTCGACAATGACGGCCTGCATGCCGCGCGCGAACGCACCGGCTCGATCGACCTGACCGAAGGTCGCCACCCGATCCGGGTCGAGATGTTCGAGCTGTGGGGCCGCGAGGTTCTCGACGTCGCCTGGGACGGTCCGGGCTTCGACAAGCAGCCGATCCCCGATCGCCTGCTGTTCCGCGACGGCACCTATGACCCGAGCCTGAAGCAGGAAGTCGTGGTCAACGGCGGCAACGGTTCCGGCCGCTACTATCCGGGCACCGTGATCGAGATCGAGGGCACGGACCCTGCCCTCGGCCAGGCCTTCACCGGCTGGGAGGGGGACGTTGCCGCCCTCGCCGATCCGAACATTCTCGACACCACGCTCACCGTCGGCACCGAGGACATCACCGTCACCCTCGGCACCGAGGCCCTGCCGGCAGAGACCCCGGGTGTCCGGGCCACCTACTTCCAGGGCGACTGGTCGAGCCGGTGGTCGGTACTGCCTGACTTCTCGGAGATCGAGCAGACCTCGCGCATCGTCGAAAACAACTTCGACATCGACATGCGCGACGAGGACAGCAACTTCGCCTTTGTCCACGAAACCTATCTCGAGGTTCTGGAGCCGGGCGAATACGCCTTCCAGACCCGTTCGGACGACGGGTCAAAGCTGTTCGTCAACGGCCAGCGCGTCGTCGACAACGACGGCCTGCATGCCGCGCGCAAACGCGAGGGCTCGATCGAGCTCGCCCAGGGCCGCCATCTGGTCCGGGTCGAGATGTTCGAGCGCTGGGGCCGGGAGGTCCTGGAGGTCACCTGGACCCCGCCGGGAGCCGACGAAGCCGAAGCGATTCCGGACGACGTCCTGTTCCGGTCCGGGGAGTTCGACCCGGCGACGGTGTCGACCATCACCATCTCCGGCGGCACCATCGACGGTCGCACGACCCGCGTGGCGCACGCGGGCCAGCGGCTCGGCCTGATCGCCGATCCCGCCCCGAGCGGCCAGGAATTCGCCGGCTGGGTGGGCGACGTCGGTGCCCTCGACGACCAGAGCGACGCCGAAACGTTCCTGACGGCGGCGGCGGGTGCGGTCAACGTCACCGCCACCTTCTCCAACCTGCCCTCCAACACCCCTGGCCTCAACGTCGCGTATTTCGAGATGGACAGCTGGGGCCTGAGGTCGCTCGACGACATCCTGTCACTGCCGCCGGTCAGGACCGGTGCCGCCACCAACGCGTCGATCGAGGATCGAGACCGCGACAGCCGTTTCGGCTTCCGCTGGACCGGCTTCATCGAAGTCCTGAATGACGGCGACTACACCTTCCACCTGACGTCCGACGACGGCAGCCGGCTGACCGTCAACGACACCCTGGTGATCGACAATGACGGCCTGCACGCGGCGGTCGAGAAGGCGGGCACGATCTCCCTCGCCCAGGGCCGCCATGCGGTCGACATCCAGTTCTTCGAGAACTGGGGCGACGAGGTGTTCGAGTTGGAATGGGAGGGTCCGGGCATCGAACGCGCGGCAATCCCGGACCAGGCTTTCTGGCGGTCCGGCGTGTTCGACCCGGCCGTTGTCGCCTCGCTCGAGGTTGCCGGCGGTCTGATCGATTACTCCGCCAACTACTACAAGGGATCGACCGTCGACATCGTTGCCGCGGTCCCCGAACTCGGCTCCGAGTTCACCGGCTGGGCCGGTGATGTCGCGGCCCTGGTCACCGGCATCATCGGCATGTCGCTGGCCTACTTTGGCTTCCGCCACAACCTGCCGCTGACCATTCGCTCGGCGCTGTATCCGCTCATCGGTCAACGCATCTACGGCCCCATCGGCGATGCCGTGGACATCTTTGCCGTGCTCGGCACCATGTTCGGCGTGGCCACATCACTGGGCCTGGGCGTC
>CAYNIS010000455.1:0-3222 GCA_964397055.1 uncultured Rhodospirillaceae bacterium
GGGGCGGATGCCGAATCCGACCCGATGTTCGACGACCTGCTGACCGAAGCGCTGACGGAGCCAGCGTGTCAGGAGATCGGCAGAGGCCCGGGCCGAGCGTTCGCCCAGCCGGGCGGTGTCGGCGCGGATGCCGGCGACCGAGACGCCGTCGGTCGTCGCGATCTCCAGCGTATGGCCGATCAGCCACCGTTCGATATGGCGAGGCTCGACCTCGCAATGGAACTGCAGCGCCAGCACGTGATCGCCGACGCTGAACGCCTGCTCTTCGTACCTGGCAGAGCCCGCGAGCCTGGTCGCCCCGGCCGGCAGGTCATAGGTGTCCCCGTGCCAATGCAGGACCTGCCAATCCGCAATACCGAGGGCGGCGATCGGCGAGGTGTCCGCGGCTTCGCTCGGGATCAGCGGCGCCCAACCGATCTCCTTCACCCCACCCGGATAGACCCGGGCGCCGAGGGCGGCCGCGATCAACTGGCAGCCGAGACAGACACCCAGTGTCGCGCGCCCGGCATCCAGCCGGCGGCGCACGAGGTCGAGTTCCGTCAGGAGGACCGGATAGGTTTCGGTCTCGTAGACACCGATCGGCCCACCCAGGATGACGACCAGATCGGGGGTCAGGATATCCACGTCCTCGAGCCCGTCGGGAACCTCGACATAGTCGACGTCGAAGCCGAGGCCGCGCAGGGTCGCCCCGAAACGCCCCAGATCCTCGAAAGAAAGGTGGCGGAGAGCAAGCGCCCTCCGCCGACCGGTGGTCGGGGATGCGGTCATCAGACGTGCAGGCTCTGCTTTTCCCGGGGGGCGGTCGCGCGCGGGCCGGAAACGCCGACCTCCTGCTTCGGACCGATGCCCGAGCGTGCTTCCATCTTCGCCACCGCGTCGGCGCCGTAGAAGTGGGTCGCGGCATCACGCACGGCGGACCTGAAGGCGTTGAGATTGGTCAGATACTCCTCCTTCGGTGCCGCCTGGACGGTGTAGCTGCCGCCGGAGCTTTCGACGGCACCCGGCATCATGAGATTGTCGGGCAGATCGAAGCTTTCGACCGCGGTGTTGTCGGCAGCCCCGCGGGTGAAGCCGTTGTCGTCGACGAAGACCTCCCCCTTGTGCTGGTCGTCGATGACCCGCTCCGCGAAGGTCCGGTCATCGTTCGAGTAAAGGAAGACCGGTTTCTCCTGGGCGCGCATGTACCCGACCTCGAAAGCTGTGCCGCTGTCGATGGAGGGGCCGTGATAGGGCGTTGCGTTGCCGACCATGGTGTCAGAGTTGGACATCATCTGTTCGTTGAGTTCGCTGATCTTCATGCCGGCTTCCTTGGCCGTCATGCTCGCGAAGTCGATTTGATTGTCCATCGGGAAGTTGCCGATCATCCCGTACTGGGCGAGGACTTCCTTCTTTTTCTCTGCCATCGCCAACGGATCGTCGAGAAAGACGTCGGGGCCGGCAAGGTAGACCTTCTTCGGCTCGCCAACGCCGGCAAAGTCGGCATAGTCATGGGCAAGCGCGTCAAGCTTTTCGCTCATCGCTGCGAACTCCATACCGCAAAAAGGGGGAGGACGATTTCAGGAAAGGGCGGAAGAGGGCGGACACAAGAGCCACCCGCCGTCGAAAATCCAGCTTCCGCCCAAACCTGGGGCGGGTCAAGCGTGACGCGTCGACCCGCCGCACTTGATCAGGGGATCAAGCGGCTTCGCCGGCGATCAGGGCGCGCAGTTCCGGCAAGCCCAGGCCCTTCTCCGCGCTGGTCGCGATCGTCGTCGGGAACGCCGCCGGATGCTTGATCAGGGCGGTTTCCGTGTTGGCGATCAGCTTGGCCAGGCCGGCCGCCTTCACCTTGTCGGCCTTGGTCAGGACGATGCGATAGGGTACTGCGGCTTCGTCGAGCATCGCCATGATTTCCAGATCGTTCGCCTTCAGCCCATGGCGGCTGTCGATCAGCAGGCACACGCGGCGCAGCGGCACCCGGCCCTTCAGGTAGAGCTTCACGAGGTCGGTCCAGGCATCGACCTTGGTCTTGGGCGCTTCGGCATAGCCATAGCCGGGCAGGTCGACCAGCATCAGCCGGCCGCCGAGATCGAAGTAGTTGATTTCCTGCGTGCGGCCCGGCGTGTTCGACGCGCGCGCAAGGTTGTGCCGCCCGGTGAGCGCGTTGATCAGGCTGGACTTGCCGACGTTGGAGCGGCCGGCGAAGGCGACTTCCGGAAGGCTGTCGTCCGGCAGGCCGGAAAGGGCAACGACCCCCTTCATGAAGGTGCAGGGGCCGGCGAACAGCAGCCGTCCGGCCTCGACAGCTTCAGCGTCGGCGCTCACGCTGGCTTCGGTGCCGGGGTCGGGGTCTGGCGCATGATGATCCACTGCTGGGCGATCGACAGCACATTGCTCATCGTCCAGTAGATCACCAGCCCTGCCGGGAAGCTCGCCAGCATGAAGGTGATCATGACCGGCATGAACATCATCATCTGCTGCTGGATGGGTTCCTGCGGGGCCGGATTGAGCCGCATCTGAACGAACATGCTGAGGCCCATGAGCAGCGGCCACGCGCCGATCATAAGGAAGTCCGGCGGCATGAACGGCAGAAGCCCGAAGAGGTTGAAGACCGTCGTCGGGTCCGGTGCCGAGAGATCGTCGATCCAGCCGTAGAACGGTGACTGGCGCATTTCGATCGACACGAACAGCACCTTGTAGAGGGCGAAGAAGATCGGGATCTGCAGCAGGACCGGGAAGCAACCGGCGAGCGGATTGACCTTCTCGCGCTTGTAGAGCTCCATCAACTCGGTCTGCATACGCTCCTTGTCGTCGGCGTATTTGTCGCGGAGCTCCATCATCTGGGGCTGGATCAGCTTCATCCGGCTCATCTCGCGATAGGATTTGTTCGCGAGCGGGAACATCAGCCCCCGCAGGAAGACCGTGAACAGGATGATCGCGATGCCGAAATTGCCGGTGAAATCGTTGAGATAGATGAGCGCGTACAGGAACGGCTTGGTGATGAAATAGAACCAGCCGAAATCGACGGCGAGGTCAAAATGCGTGATCTCGTACCGGGACCTGTAGCCGTCGATGAGGGAGATTTCCTTGGCCCCGGCGAAGAGGCGCGTGGTGACCTCCCGGCTTTCGCCGGGCGCGATCTCGATCGGCTCGCCCAGCAGGTCGACCTGATAGACCTCCCGGTCACCGCGCCGGCCGAAGCGGTAGGCGCGCCGCTCCCCGTAGGCGTTCTCCTCCTCCGGC
>CAYNIS010000456.1:0-3220 GCA_964397055.1 uncultured Rhodospirillaceae bacterium
GACCGGATCCCAGATCCTGGTGCCGTCGGGCGCCATCCTCGGCCTCGATGCCCTGCGCGCGGCGGCGGAGGAGCCGATCCATTCGGTCACCATGGTGACCCGCAAGCCCCCCGCCGGGCTCGCCGGTGCGCCCTACCTCGCCGAACGGGACATCACCCTCGACGGGCTGGCGGAACCGCTTCTGGTGTTCGAGGGTACCGCGCGGGACGGGGCCGCGGCCTTTCCGGCGAACGTCAATGTCGCCGCCGCCGTCAGTCTCGCCGGAATCGGCGCCGACCGGACCATGCTGCAGGTGTGGGCGGACCCAGGGGTGGAGCGCAACATGCACAAGGTTGTGGTGGAGGCGGCGAGTGCGAGCTTCGAAATGTCGATCGCCAACGTGCCGTCGGACGACAATCCCCGCACCGGCCGCCTCACCGCCCCCAGCGTGGTTGCCTGCCTGCGCCGGCTGACCGGCCACTTCGTGGTCGGCAGCTGACAAGGGGGAGGCCCAGGCCGGCCTCCCCGCACATGATCAACCGGCCTGATCAACCGGCCTGATCAACCGGCCTGATCAACCAGCCTGGGCTGCCAGGGAAAGCTGGAAGGACCGGCCGAGCTGGCTGTTCAGGTCGGCCGCCCCCGGCAGGCGGACATGAACGTCCAGGGTCGAATAGTCCTGCCCGCGCATCAGGCGGAAATTGATCTGTTCCCGGTCGACCCCGGCGTAGCGCAGGATCACCCGGGCGATCTCCGCCTCCATCATCTCGATCGACTGGTCGCTGTCGCGCGCGGCGCGATCGTGAACCAGCAGGGCGGAAAGCCGCTGTCGGGCGGCTGAGGCGCTGCCACGGTTGGCGAAGGCCTGTCCAAGGCCGAAGAAGCTCAGGATCGACATGGCTCAGGTGCTCCAACCGAAGAGGCGGGCAACGAAGCCGCGGGGTTGATCGGCCACGAAGCGGTGCTCCAGCTGCTCGCCCAGAAGACGCGAGACCGCATCGTTGTAGGCACCGGCGGCGGTCGAAGTGGGGTCGAGGACGACCGGCATGCCGAGGTTGGAGCAGGTCAGAACACTCTCGCTCTCCGGCACCACGCCGAGCAGGGGCACCGCCAGGATTTCACAGACATCGTCGATCTGCAGCATCTCTCCGCGGGCCGCACGACGCTGGTCGAAGCGGGTGATCAGCAGGCGCTGGTCGACCGGTGGCCCACCCGCCTCCGCCCGCCGGGTCTTGGCGTTCAGGAGGCCGAGGATGCGATCGCTGTCGCGCACCGAAGAGACCTCGGGGTTGGTCACGACCACCGCCTGATCGGCGAAGTACATGGCAAGCTGGGCGCCGCGCTCGATCCCCGCCGGGCTGTCGCAAAGGATGTAGTCGAAACTCTCGGCCAGTTCGGTGAGCACCGCCTCGACCCCGTCGAGGGTAAGGGCATCCTTGTCACGAGTCTGGGACGCCGGCAGGATCGACAGGTTGTCCAGGCGCTTGTCCTTGACCAGCGCCTGCCCCAACCGCGCTTCTCCCTGGATGACGTTCACGAAATCGAAGACCACGCGGCGTTCGCAGCCCATGATCATGTCGAGGTTGCGCAGGCCGACGTCGAAATCGATGACCACGGTCCGGTAGCCGCGCTGGGCCAGGCCGGCGCCCAGGGCGGCGGTCGTCGTCGTCTTACCCACCCCGCCCTTGCCAGAGGTGACTGTGATGATCTTCGCCATGAGGTGAATTCTCCAAGATATTGGGGAGGACGGGGACACCTGCCCGTCATCAACAAGAACCGAAGGCTAATGGGTACGCTGACCGCCGAGCGTTGTGATCTCCAGGGTGTCGCCCGCCAGGGCGATCTGCACGGCCGCCCCGCGCAAACCCGCCGGGATGTCGTCGGCAAGCTTGTAGAGGCCTGCGATCGCGACCAGTTCCGCCTCCAACCGCTGGCAGAACAGCCGCGCATTCTCGTCCCCGAACATGCCGGCAACGGCACGGCCGCGAAGCGAGCCGTAAAGGTGGACGCTGCCCGCCGCCATCACCTCCGCCCCCGACCCGACGGCCCCCGTCACGATCATGTCGCCATGCTCGGCGACAACACGCTCACCCGACCGCACGGGCCGGTCCACGATCATCGTCGTCGGCGCGGCCTTCGCCGTCGCAGCACCGGACGCGCCTGCGTTCGCAACCTCCGGCCCCAGCTCCGTGCCATCCCCGGCTTCTTCGGCGTCATTCCCGGCCGGGTCACCAGTGTCCCTGGCCGGCTGCGGGGCTGGCGTCGGAACGGTGACGCCGCCACGCAGGTTGGCGAGCTGATGACGGCGGGCGACGTTCCGCGCCACGTCACCGCCCCCCTGCACCCCGACCGGCACCAGGGCGAGCGCACGCAGCTGGGCGACGGTGCAGGCAAGCGCTGTATCGATCTCGCTGGCACTCGAAGTCTCGAGCCCGCTCAAGTCGAGAACGACGGGGGCATCGGCGAACAGCCGGTTGGCGCGCTCGACCTGGGTGGAGAGATTGTTGAGAAATGCGGAAAGATCGTCCGGCGGTACGACGATGGAGAGCGCTGTGAAGCTGCGCCCTCTGATGTCTACAGCCCCGCCAGATGCTGAACCGCCAGATGCCGAACCGCGGCCTGCGCCGTCCTTCCCGGGCAAGGCGCCGCCGGAACCGGCCGGAAGATCATGTTCAAGATCGCTGTCGAAACGGCGAACCGCGCGTAGTGCCACCCGATCCCCTCCACCCCGCGCCGGTCCCCGCCGTCCTTCCGGGAGTTGTCCCGGGGGAATGCAGCCGGCTTTCGGTTGTCGCTTAAGTCTTGCGGCAAACTAGAGAGATCGTCCGGTAGAGGCAAGGCATTGGCCTCCGAAATCGCAAGATCTCGTCCGACACAGCCGTTTATCCACAGCGCGGTAGCCAAACGAATCGCAAGTCTCGACAATAGAGATGCCCACGACTTCGCGACTCAGGTTCACGGTGCGAGTCGTTCTGGCAGGTTGGCTGACGACTCGACAAAGACCGGGCTTTGTCCGATTGTGGCTCGAAGACATCGACAAGCCGATTCGCCAACCTGTTCTTTACCGGGTCCCGGCAAGTCTGACCGAAGCTCGCCAGTCACACCCGACCAGAAGACCCCTTGGACGCGGAAGAGCCCTTGGACAATGGTCATGGAGGAAACGAGACCAGCCGACAGAGGTACGAGCGACCCGAACGTCGCCCCGGCCACTGTCGACCCGGCCCCAGTCGACCCGGCCCCA
>CAYNIS010000457.1:0-3213 GCA_964397055.1 uncultured Rhodospirillaceae bacterium
GACCGGGCTGGCACATCGAGTGCTCGGCCATGATCGAACAGCGCCTCGGCGCCACCATCGACATCCATGGCGGCGGACAGGACCTGGTCTTCCCGCACCATGAGAACGAGATCGCCCAGGGCACCTGCGCCCATGACGGTCAGCTCTACTGCCGCTATTGGGTGCACAACGGCTTCGTCAACGTGAATGCCGAGAAGATGTCGAAGTCGCTCGGCAACGTGCTTCTGGTGAAGGACCTGCTCGCCGAGATGCCGGGGGAGGTGATCCGCCTCGCCCTCCTGTCGGCGCATTACCGCCAGCCGCTCGACTGGACCGACGAGGTCACCCAACAGGCGCGCAACCTCCTGGACCGCCTTTATGGCGCGCTGCGCGGCGCCCGGGGGGTGACAGCGGACGCCGACGTGCCGATGCCGGCGACCTTCCTGGAGGCGCTGGAGGACGATCTCAACACGCCCAAGGCGCTGGCTGAGCTCTCCCAACTCGCCCGCGCGCTGACCACCGCCGAAACCGACGCGGCCAGGGCGCGCGCCAAGGCCGAGCTGCTGGCTGCCGGCGGGCTCATCGGCCTGCTTCAGAGCGACCCGGAGGCCTGGTTCAAGGGCGACGCGGACGAGCACGACGCCGCGCGGATCGACCAGCTGATCGTCGAGCGACGCGACGCGCGCAAGGCCAAGGACTTCGCACGCGCCGACGAAATCCGCGACCAGCTCACCGCCGAGGGCATCGTGCTGGAGGACGGGCCGCAGGGCACCATCTGGCGCCGAGCCAGCTAGCGACGGGACGACCGAATGAAGACGGTCAACACCCAGGCGAGCGACGTGAAGGCGCTCTATAACGAGCGTATCCTCGAACTCGCCAAGGACATTCCCCTGACCGAACGCCTCGACGACGCCCAGGCCAGCGCGCGCAAGGTGAGCCCGCTATGCGGCAGCCGGGTCACCGTCGACCTGGTGGTCGAGGACGGCAAGGTCGCCCGCTTCGGGCAGGAGGTTCGATCCTGCACCCTCGGCCAGGCCTCGGCCTCCCTGTTCGCGCGCCATGTCCTGGGATCGACCCCGGCGGAGCTGCGCGACCTCAAGGACCGGGTCGAGGCCATGCTGAAGAAGGGCGGGGCCGCGCCGGAGGGCGAGTGGGCGGACCTGGAACTGCTGTCGCCGGCCGCGGCGTTCAAGTCGCGCCACGGCTCGATCCTGTTGCCGTTCCAGGCCACCGTCGCCGCCCTTGATGAGATCGAAGAGAAGAAGGGGTCCGCCTGATGCCCGATATCCGCCTGCCCGACGGGTCCGTCCGTTCCTTCGATCAGCCGCTGACCGGGGCAGAACTGGCCGCGTCGATCGCGAAGTCGCTAGCGAAGAATGCCGTCCTGATGAAGGTCGACGGGCATTACCGGGATCTGAGCGAGACCCTCGACGCGGATTGCGCCGTCGAGTTCCTGATGCGCGACAATCCGGAGATGCTGTTCCACATCCGCCATGACTGCGCGCATGTTATGGCGGAGGCGGTGAAGGAGCTGTGGCCCGACACCCAGGTCACCATCGGCCCGCCGATCGAGAACGGCTACTACTACGACTTCGCGCGCGACGAGCCGTTCACCCCGGAAGACTTCGCCGCCATCGAAAAGCGCATGGCGGAGATCGTCGACCGGGACGAGCCGATCATCCGGGAGGTCTGGGACCGCCGGAAGGCGATCGACTACTTCAAGTCGATCGGCGAGCACTACAAGGTCGAACTGATCGAGGATCTGCCCGAGGAGGAGGTCATCTCGATCTACAGCCAGGGCAATTTCACCGATCTCTGCCGCGGGCCGCACATGCCGTCGACCGGCCGGCTGGGCAAGGCGTTCAAGCTGATGCGGGTTGCCGGGGCCTATTGGCGCGGCGACCACCGCAACGCCATGCTGCAGCGCATCTACGGCACCTGCTGGGCGACCCAGAAGGATCTGGACGCGCATCTGAAGCAGCTGGAAGAGGCGGAAAAGCGCGACCACCGCCGCCTGGGCAAGGAGATGGACCTGTTCCATTTCCAGGAGGAAGCACCGGGCAGCGTGTTCTGGCATGCCAAGGGCTGGACCCTTTTCCAGACCCTGATCAACTACATGCGCAAGCGCCAGGAAGAGGCCGGCTACATCGAGGTCAACACGCCGGAGGTGCTGGACCGGCAGCTGTGGGAGAAATCCGGCCACTGGCACTGGTTCGGGCAGAACATGTTCACCACCGAGCCGACCGAGGAGCGCATCTACGCGATCAAGCCGATGAACTGCCCCGGCCATGTCGAGATTTTCAAGCAGGGCCTGAAGAGCTATCGCGAGCTGCCGTACAAGATCGCCGAATTCGGCAAGGTCCACCGCTATGAGCCGTCGGGGGCGCTGCACGGGCTGATGCGCGTGCGCGCCTTCACCCAGGACGATGCCCACATCTTCTGCACCCCGGAACAGATCACCGAAGAGAGCCTGAAGGTCTGCGACCTGCTGCTGTCGATCTACCGCGACTTCGGCTTCACCGATGTCCGGGTGAAGTTCTCCGACCGGCCGGAAGAGCGGGTCGGCGACGAGGCGGTATGGGACAAGTCGGAAGCGGCCCTCCTGGAAGCGCTGAACGCGACCGGCCTGCCCTATACCCTGAACCCGGGCGAGGGCGCGTTCTACGGGCCGAAGCTGGAATTCGTGCTGCGCGACGCGATCGGTCGCGACTGGCAGTGCGGCACGCTCCAGGTCGACCTGAACCTGCCGGGCCGGCTGGGCGCCAGCTTCATCGATGCCGACAGCAACCGTCAGATCCCGGTCATGCTGCACCGCGCGCTGTTCGGCTCGCTGGAACGCTTCACCGGCATCCTGATCGAACACTACGCCGGCAAGCTTCCCTTGTGGCTGGCCCCGGTCCAGGCGGTCATAGCCCCGATCGTGTCCGACGCCGACGGCTATGCGGCGGAGGTCGCGGCATTGCTGCGCGCGGCCGGCGTCAGGGTCGAGACCGACCTCCGCAACGAGAAGATCAACTACAAGATCCGCGAGCATTCGCTCGCCAAGGTCCCGGTGATCGTCGTGGTCGGCAAGCGGGAGGCGGAGAACCGCCAGGTCACCCTGCGCCGGCTGGGCGAGGAAAAGCAGAAGACCCTGGGCCTGCAGGAGGCGATCACCCTGCTGGAGGCCGAGGCGAAGACGATCACCGCCCCGCCGGAACCGGAAGCCGTCGCGGCAGAGTGAGGCCGCCCGAG
>CAYNIS010000458.1:0-3205 GCA_964397055.1 uncultured Rhodospirillaceae bacterium
GGTCATATCCGCATCGACGGCGAACGGGTGGAGAAGTCCCACCAGACCGTGCGGGCCGGCGTGGTCCTGACCTTCCCGCTGGGCCATCATGTGCGCGTCATTCGCGTCGTGGCACTGGGCACGCGGCGCGGACCCGCGCCTGAGGCGCAGGCGCTCTATGAGGATCTGGCGCCACCCTCGCGGGAGAGCCGCATGGATCTCGCCGTACGCCCCGGGGCGCGGGAGCCGGGTGCCGGCCGGCCGACCAAGCGCGAGCGCCGTCAGATCGACGCGCTGATCGGGGAGGACGCCCCCTCCGACGACGCCTGACCCCGGTAGCGGCCGAGCTGCCAGCGCACGCGGAGCAGGTGCATCGTGGCGACCGTGGCAAGCCCGAAGGCGACACCGAACCAGATCCCGATGCCGCCCAGATCGAAGCGGAAGGCCAGCGTCGCGGCGGTGGGGATGCCGATCAGCCAGAAGCCGACGCCGGCCACCACCATGGGCCCGCGCGTGTCCTTCATGCCGGCGAGGATACCGGAGCCGATCGCCTGCATGCCGTCGAACAACTGGAACATGCCGGCGACGGTGACGAAGGTGATCGCATGGGCGATGACGACCGTGTTCGCCGGGTCGGCGGGGTCGAGGAACCGGGTCACCCAGAAGCCCGGTGCGGCGATCAGGATCGCCATCGACGTCAGGAGGTAGACCAGGGCGACGGCCACCACGGCGTTGGCCGCGCGGTCGATCCCCGCCCAGTCGCGCGCACCGATGGCGAAGCCGACGCGCACCGACCCGGCCTGGCTGAGGCCGAGCGGGATCATGAACGCAATACCGGCGTACTGGACCGCAATGTTGTGCGCGGCGAGCTCGTCCTGGCTCAGGATGCCCATCAGGAACAGCGCGGTCGAAAAGCTGCCCGCTTCGAGGAGGCGGGTGATGCCGATCGGCAGGCCCAGCGCCAGCACCTCCCGGAACTTCTGCCAGTCCGATCGCCAGAACCGGCCGAAGATCGCCAGCCGCTTCAGCCCCCGCGCCCGGGCGACATAGAACGCCGCGAGGATGAACATCAGCGTGTTGACCAGGGTCGAGGCGATGCCGGCCCCGATCAGGCCCAGTGCGGGCAGTCCGAGATTGCCGAAGATCAGGACCCAGTTCAGGAAGGCGTTGGCGAAGATGCCGCCGATTAGGACACCGATCACCGCATTCGGCCGGCCATAGGCCGACAGGAAGGAGCGGATGCATACGAACCACAGCATCGGCACCAGCCCGACGGCGCGATAGCCCAGGTACTCCGCCGCCGCCGCCGACGCCTGCGGCGCCTGGCCGAGGGCGAGGAGGATCGGCTCGGCGCGCATCATGGCGATCACCAGCGGTGTCCCGATCACCGCGCCGACCCAGAAGCCCTGGCGGACATAGCGGCGCATTGCGCGCGGCTGTTTCGCTCCGCGCGCCTGGGCGACAAGGGGCGAGACCGCCATCATCGGCCCGACCGAGAAGATGAAGGAGACGAAGAACAGCGACGTGCCGAGGCCGCCGGCCGCCAGCGCATCCGCCCCCAGCCAGGCGACCATCACGACGTCGGTCGTGTTGATCGCGATCTGGAGCAGGAACAGCATCGCGAGCGGCGCGCCGAGCGTCAGCGTCTCCCGGATGTCGTGCCAGCCGATCCCCGTGGCGGGGGACGCCACGCCTCAGCCGTCCTTGCGAATGCGGATCAGCTGGTCGAGCACACCGTCGAGGCCGCCGAGCACCTGGAGCGAGCCGATCTGGCCCGAGACCCGTTCCAGCGCCTCCAGCTCCTTCAGCCGCAAGAGGGTCGGGTTGTCGTCCATCAGGCGGGCGGTGTTGAGGAGGGCGCGGGTCGCCGCCGTCTCCTCCCGCCGGCGGATCAGGTTCGCCTGCGCCTCCCGTTCGGCGACCAGGACCCGGTTCATCATCTCCCGGATTTCGCCCGGCAGGATCACGTCGCGAACGGTCAGCGTTTCGAGCGTCACGCCGATCTCCTCAGCCTTTGTCGCGACCGCCTCGACCATCGCGGCGTCGATGCCGGTCGTCGCCGCCAGGATCTCGTCGAGGGTCATGGCACCGACGACCGCCCGCAGCGCCAGCTGGCCGTGGCGATAGAGATAGTCCGAAGCGCCGCCGACGGTGTCCATCAGGCGTTCGGGATCGGTGATGCGGTAATAGCCGATGACCGACAGGCGCACGCCCACCCGATCCTTGGTCAGGATGTCCTGGCCGGAGATCTCAAGCGGCAGTTGGCGGGTGTCGAACCGTTCGAAACGATGCTCGCCCTGCGTCACCCAAAAGGCATGCACGCCGGGAGCCAACCGTCCCAGTCGGGTGCCATTCAGGACATGGATGACGACCTCCCGCTCGGTCACCCGTGCCAGGGCGATCGCCTGCGCCGCGGCCGACAGGAAGCTGGTCGTCAGTCGCTCGGCGGGGACCGCGGCGCTGCCCTCCAGCGGGAAGCGCTCGACGCTGATCGTGGCGAATTCGCTCCAGTAGTAGCGCCGCTGCCCGGGCTGGACGACCGCGTGGGGGATGCCGTCGACCGCCACCAGGGCGACCTCCCCCTCTGCCGCGGCGACCTCGGTCAGGTGGGCGGCGAGCTCGGTGCGGTGGCTCTTCATCAGGGTCGCGATGGAACCGCCCGTGGCTTCGGCCGTGCCGACGTCGTGACGTTCGACCTCCAGGGTGCCGGGCAACGCCAAGAACAAATGGCGCCCCGGCATCAGGACTTGGTCGAAGCACCCGTGCCGGAACAGAAAGGCACGCTCGTTCTCGCGAATGCGGACCCGCTTCAGCATGTCGTCCTCGTCCCGATCAGCCGCGGATCGCCGGCGGCGGCGGCCGGTCGGCCATGTTCTCGGCCTCCCAGTCCGCGGTCGGCCGGTCGTCGGCCGGGTTGCGTGCGCGCAGCGCGCGGCGCGCTATCACCGGGCGGTATGTCTCGTACATTTCGCGCAAGCCGTCGACCGCACGCGACGCCATGTCGATACGCAGATCAACGACCGTGGCCTCGCGCCGGTCCGGGCCGTCGCCGATCACCTTCAGAAGAGCCGAACGCTCGTCGTAGCGGGCATTGCCGGGGGCGATCTGGCCGCCGGCATCGCGCCCGGCCTCGATCGCGCGCAGCAGTCGTTCGGCCAGCGGCTCGTCGGCCGCCGCTTCGAACGCGCCGGCCATGGCATCGACGACCGCGGCACCAACCAGCACG
>CAYNIS010000459.1:0-3198 GCA_964397055.1 uncultured Rhodospirillaceae bacterium
CTTGTCCTTGAATGACAGCTTGCGTTTGGGTTTGCCGGAGCCCGCGGCTGACGACCGAACTGGCAATCGACTTCGCGCGGACATGCGGCACCGACCCGGACGAGATTGCCGATCCGCACCTCGCATCGCTGATCGAACGCCACGCGGTCACCGGCCCCATGTTCCGGCTGATCGGTCCCGATGCCCTCTCCGACGCGGCGGATCGGCTGCGCTCGGAAGCCGCAACCTTTGGCGTCGCTTGATAGCAAGCTCGCGCGAGACAGCCATCCACTACGCCGGCCCCCCTTGCAAGGCGTACCACCCCCGACCGATCTATCATCAATCCGGCGACAGTCCGTCGTCCGGGATTGTCCGTCTCGTCTTCCCGCCAGCTTTCGGCCGAACCCCGCCATGCACGACTATCTCGACGCCCTCGAGGCGCAGACCATTTTCATCCTGCGCGAGGCGAGGGCGGAGCTCGACCCGCTCGGCATGCTGTGGTCGATCGGGAAGGATTCGAACGCGCTCTTGTGGATGGCGCGCAAGGCCTTTTTCGGCCGCATTCCCTTCCCGGTGATCCAGCTCGACACGGAGATGGAACTGCCGGAGGTCTATGCGTTCCGGGATTGGGCGGTCGCCGAATGGGCCCTCGACCTCAAGATCGAGTTGTGTCCGCCGGAGGCGGAGATGGATCCGACCCTGCCGCCGGCGACCCGGGCAGCGATGCGCAAGACCGCCGGCCTTGCCAACGTCCTGACCGGCGGCGGCTATCGCGGCATCCTCGCCGGCATCCGCCGTGACGAGCAGTCGACCCGGGCGAAGGAGCGGGTGTTCTCCCCCCGCGGTCTCGACGGGGCCTGGGACTTCCGCAACCAGCCGCCGGAACTGTTCGACCAGTACAAGACCGAACTGCCGGAGGGGTGCCACGTCCGCATCCACCCGCTCCTGCATTGGACCGAGCTCGACATCTGGCGCTATACCAAGCGGGAGGGCATTCCCGTCGTACCGCTTTACTTCGCGCGCGACGGCAAGCGCTATCGTTCTCTTGGAGAGAAGAACATAACCTTCCCGATCGACAGTTCGGCCGCCACGATCGACGACATCATCGCCGAGTTGGAGGCAACCCGTGTGCCGGAACGCGCCGGGCGCGCGATGGACCACGAGGCCGAGGACAGCTTCGAGGTGTTGCGCCGCGCGGGGTACATGTGATGGCGAAGACCCCGGATGGCGCTGTGAGCGGACCGAAGACCCGCTTCGACGAGGCGCTGATCCGCCTGGTCGTGGTGGGCCATGTCGACCACGGCAAGTCGACGCTGATCGGCCGCCTGCTCCATGACACCGGCTCCCTGCCCGACGGCAAGGCGGAGGAGGTGCAGCGGGTCAGCGAACGCCGCGGCATGCCGATCGAATGGTCGTTCGTGCTCGACGCGTTCCAGGCAGAGCGCGACCAGGCGGTGACCATCGATTCAACCCAGATCTGGTTCCGCACACCGGGCCGCCAGTATGTCATCATCGATGCGCCGGGCCACCGGGAGTTCCTGCGCAACATGATCTCCGGCGCCGCGCTTGCCGACGCCGCCCTCCTCGTGGTTGACGCCCGCGACGGCGTGCGCGAACAGACCCGCCGTCACGCCCATCTCCTGAAACTGCTCGGCCTCGGCCAGGTGATCGTGGTCGTCAACAAGATGGACCTGGTCGATTGGGACCGCGCGCGCTTCGCCGAGCTCTACGCCGCCATCGATGCGGAGCTGCGCCGGATCGGAGTGCTGCCCCGGGCGATCGTGCCGATCGCCGCGCGCTCCGGGGCGAACCTGGCAAGCCCGGCCGAGGCGGCGCCCTGGTGGCAGGGCGGCACCCTGCTCGAAGAGCTCGAGCGACTGCGTCCCCCCTCTCCCCCGACGGATTTGCCGCTCAGGCTGCCGGTACAGGACGTCTATCGCATCGGCGAGCGCCGGATCGTCGCCGGGCGCGTCGACAGCGGCATCCTGCGGGTCGGCGATCGCGTCGTGATCTCGCCCTCCAACGTCCCGGCGACCGTCGCCTCGATCGAAGCCTTCGGGGCCGACATACCCCCGGTCGAGGGACATGCCGGCCAGTCGATCGGCTTCACCCTCGAAGAGGACGTGTTCATCGACCGCGGCGATATGATCAGCCATGAGGACGGCGCGCCCGTGTTGTCGCCGGTGTTCCGTGCCAACCTCTTTTGGTTGGGCGAGAAACCGCTCACGGTCGGCGACCGCCTGACCCTGAAGCTCGGCCGCTTGCGGGTCCCGGTGATCGCCCAGGCGATCGAAAACGCGCTCGACGCCGACAGCTATGCGTCAGTCCGCGCAGAGGTGATAGAGCGGGACCATGCCGGGTCCGTCATCTTCCGGGCACAAGGGCTGATGGCCCTGGACGCGTTCGGGGCGCACACCACGACGGCCCGCTTCGTCCTTGTCGACCGCACGGAAACAGTGGGTGCCGGCACCGTGTCGCTGGAGGGCTACCCCGACCAGCGACCGGCCATGGTCCGTCGTGCCACCAACCTGACCGCCGTCGACCACATGATGACGCCGGAGGCCAGGGCCCTGCGCAACGGCCACCGCGGCGCTGTGATCTGGCTGACCGGTCTCTCCGGGTCCGGCAAGTCGACGATCGCGATGGCGGTCGAACAGCACCTGTTCCGCGCCGGCGTCAACGTCTATGTCCTCGACGGCGACAACGTCCGCCACGGCCTCAACGCCGATCTCGGCTTCGGCCCTGCCGACCGCACGGAGAACATCCGGCGGGTCGGGGAGGTGGCCGCCTTGTTCGCGGATGCCGGGCTGGTAGTGGTCACCGCCTTCATCAGCCCCTATCGGGCCGATCGCGAGCGGGCCCGCGGCGCCGCCCCCGGCCGCTTCCACGAAATCCACGTCGCCACCGACCTGGAGACCTGTGAGCGGCGCGATCCGAAGGGGCTGTATCGTCGCGCGCGGGCCGGGGAGATCCGGGACTTCACCGGCATTTCAGCCCCGTATGAGGCGCCGGAGGCACCGGAACTGGTGATCGACACGGGCCGGGAGGCGATCGATGCGTCCGTCCAGCGGCTCGCGGACTACATCCGGCAGGTGACCGCCCTCGACGGCACGTTGGCGGCGGTGCCGCCGATCCTGCGGCATGGCTGACGCAAGGACCGAGACCGTTGCCGATCGGGCCGCGCGCTTCCGCGCCGGGCGGGCGCGGGTCGCGGTCATC
>CAYNIS010000460.1:0-3191 GCA_964397055.1 uncultured Rhodospirillaceae bacterium
GCTTGATCCCGATGACTGGGACGTCCCGGCCGGCCAACCCCTTCCGCCGGATGGAGAGGAGGCAGAGGGCTGGGAGATCGACCCTGTCGCCGCCACCGCCCGCCACTGGTTCCGCTATCCCGGCCCCGGCTCGCCTCCCGATGGTCAGCCCGCCAGTCTGACGGTGACCGTCACCGTTTCGCTCGCCGGCCTGTCGGCCACCCTCGGGCAGCGCGCCCTTGATCTCGGCCTCGGGGAGGACATCCTGTTCGTCGCGGGCGAGGACGGCATCGCAGCGCGGGCCGACCCCCGCGCCAGGCTTCCGCCGGCGGTCACTGTCAGGCCGATGCCGGAGGAAACCGACCTCGCAACCACGGCCGCGCGCCAGATCATGGTGAGCGGGATCGCGATCGCGGTCGAGGCGGCGGGCGACAGGTTCCTGATCGCGCGCAGCGACCTCGACCCGGCGACGGCCCCGCCGCTCGGCGTCTTCATCGCGCGCGATCTGACCCGGGTCTACAGCCAGTCCGTGGAAACCCTGCAGAATACGGTGCTGCCGCTGATGGTCGGCCTCATCGTCTTCACCATGGTCTCCTACTACGCGGTCAACCTCCGGGCCGAGGTCGGCGCCCGCAAGGAGGCGGAGACTCAGTTGATCGCCGCCAAGGAGGACGCCGAGGCGGCGACCGTGGCGAAGTCGACCTTCCTTGCGACCATGAGCCACGAGATCAGGACCCCGATGAACGGGGTCATGTCGATGGCGGAACTGCTCGGCATGAGCCGGCTCGATCCCGACCAGCGCCGCATGACGGAGGTGATCGAAACGTCCGCCTCCGCCCTTCTGACGATCATCAACGACATCCTCGACCTCTCGAAGATCGAAGCCGGTCGGCTCGAAATCGAACGCGTGCCGTTCTCCCTGATGGAAGTGGTCGACGGTGCGGCAGAGCTCTTGGCACCACGCGCCGAGGACAAGAGCCTCGACCTCCTGGTGCTGATCGACCCCGGCCTTGTCGACAGGCGCCTCGGCGATCCGACACGCATTCGCCAGGTCCTCCTCAACCTCGGTGGCAATGCCGTCAAGTTCACCGACGGTGGCGGCGTGCGCATTACCGTCGATGCCCTCGACGACGGGCATCTGCGCTTCCGGGTCGAGGATTCCGGCATCGGCCTTTCCGCCGAACAACAGGCGCGCCTGTTCCAGCCCTTCGTCCAGGCCGACGCCTCGACCGCCCGGCGCTTCGGCGGAACCGGGCTCGGCTTGTCGATCAGTCAGCGGCTGACCGAACTGATGGACGGCGAGATCGGCGTCGAGAGCGCGGCGGGAAGAGGGGCGACCTTCTGGTTCACCCTGCCGCTGCCGGCGTTGAAAGACGCCGCCCCGGCGCCGGCCGACGACCTGTCGCATGTCAGCGTCAGTCTGGTCGGGCTCCGTCCCCCCGCGGTTGCGGTCGCCCGACGCTACCTGGCGGCCGCTGGCATCAGCCGGGTCGAAGCCAGCGACAGGCTCGACGACGCCGTCGGCGGCAGCCGGCTCTGGATCCTCTCGACCCATGCCTTGCGCGACGACCCCGGTGCAGTGGGTTCGATCACCGGCACCGTGGCTCTGGCCGGGCGGCGCGCCGATCTCGCCAGCCTCGACCCGGTCTTGCGCGCCCGCGCATCGGCCCTGGTCAGCCTGCCGCTCACCCGCCGGGACCTGTGGCGCGCGGCGGCGGTGTCGGCCGGCCTGAAGCCGGCGGACATCATCGAGCCCGACGTGCGCGAGCACCTGGCCATGGCACCGCCCGAGGTCGAGGCGGCACGGGCCGCGACTGCCCTGATCCTGGTCGCAGAGGACAATCCGACCAACCAGGTGGTGATCCGCCGCCTGATGGGCCGGCTCGGCTACGCGGTCGAGATCGCGGACAACGGCGTGGTCGCCATGGAGATGCTGAAGACGCCCGGTTACGGGCTGCTCCTGACCGACGGCAACATGCCGGAGATGGACGGTTTCGAGCTGGCCCGGCGCATCCGGGAGGAGGAAGCCGGCACCGACCGCCGGCTGCCGATCATCGCGTTGACCGCGGACGCCATGGCCGGCACGGAGGAGCGCTGCCTCGAAGCGGGCATGGATGCCTACCTCACCAAGCCGATCGACAGCCGGGGCCTTGCGGCCCTGCTCGCCCGCTACCTGCCTCATGCGGAAACGCTCAAAGAGCGCGCCTCGTCCCTGGAGGCGCAGGCGGACGGCGACATCACCGACCCCGCTCCGGACCCCGATGACGAGCCGGCGTGGGATCGCGACATCCTCGACCCGCACGCGGTGAAGGAAGCGTTCGGCGCGCTTGATGTAGAGGCCTGGGAATTCCTGGGGGAGGCCGCGGAAAGCTGGGACGACTATCTGAGCGCGATCGACGGCGCCCTCGCCGCCAACGATCGCGACGGAGGTAGGGATGCCACGCATTTGCTCAAGGGAGCCTCGCTCTCCTTCGGTGCAAGAAGGGTCGGCATGATCGCCGCCATGATGCAGGATGCACTCGACCGCGGGGAGGTCGAGGCGGCGGCAACTATGGGCCGCACGCTGCCGTGGGCGATGGCGGAGTTCCGGGCGACGCTGGCAGCCGCCCGCACGCATGGGGAGTGAGTTGAGCAAAGGTCTGAAGAGTGCCGTCGATACCGGCTTGCGTGTGCTGGTGGTCGAGGACGAGCGATTCATCCGGCGGCTGGTCGTGCGCATGCTGCGCCAGATCGGGTTCCAGGAGGTGCTGGAGGCCGATGACGGGCAGGCCGGCTATGCCGAAATGTTGCGCTCCCACCCCGACATCATCATCTGCGACGTCCACATGGAGCCGATCGACGGCATCGAATTCCTGCGCCGGGTTCGGGAAAACTCCGACGCGGGCATTGCAAACCTGCCGGTCATCTTCCTGACCGGAGATTTGAAAAAGGACACGGTGCTGATCGCCAAGGAATACCGGGTCGACGGCTATATCTCGAAGCCGGTCAGCCTGAACATGCTCCAGGACCGGATCGCCGCCGCCCTTCAGCGCTGATCCAACACCGGGACCGGCCAGGGCGGCCGGTACACGTAAACGGGACGGTCCCGAGTGAGGGCGAGCGAAGCCGCGCGCAGCGCCATGGCGAGCAGGGCCATGACGACGGCACCCAAGGCCGCGAGGGAACTCACCTGATCGGCCGGACTGTCGACCCAGCGCAGCACCTGGGGCCCG
>CAYNIS010000461.1:0-3171 GCA_964397055.1 uncultured Rhodospirillaceae bacterium
CGCGCCGTCGAGCACGCGCAAGCTGCGCTCGACCTCAATGGTGAAGTCGACGTGGCCCGGCGTGTCGATGATGTTGACGCGGTGATCGTTCCAGAAGCATGTCGTCGCGGCCGAAGTGATCGTGATCCCGCGCTCCTGTTCCTGCTCCATCCAGTCCATCACCGCGGCACCGTCATGGACCTCGCCGATCTTATAGCTCTTCCCCGTGTAGTAGAGGATGCGCTCGGTCGTCGTGGTCTTGCCGGCATCGATATGCGCCATGATGCCGATATTGCGGTACCGCTCCAGGGGGATGTTGGCAGACATCGGGATCGCCTCGTCGCGTTGAGTGCGGGAAGGCCGGCGGTTCAGCCCGGCCGGACTTCCCACAAGATGGGGTTCACCAGCGGTAGTGTGAGAAGGCCTTGTTGGCCTCGGCCATGCGGTGCGTGTCTTCGCGCTTCTTGATGGCGCTGCCGCGCTGCTGGGCCGCGTCCATGAGTTCGTTCGACAAACGCTCGGTCATGGTCCGCTCCGAGCGCGCACGGGCCGCCGAGATGAGCCAGCGGATGGCGAGCGCCTGGGAGCGCTCCGGACGGACCTCGACCGGGACCTGATAGGTCGCCCCACCGACACGGCGCGAGCGGACCTCCAGATACGGCTTCACGTTGTTGAGCGCGTCATGGAACATGCCGAGCGCGTTCTGCTTGGCGCGCTCTTCCATGCGGTCGAACGCACCATAGATGATGCCCTCCGCGATCGACTTCTTGCCGTCCAGCATCATCGTGTTGATGAACTTGGTAACGACCAGATCGCCGTATTTGGCGTCGGGGAGAATCTCCCGCTTCTGGGCGCGGTGGCGACGCGACATCTTCGATCAGCTCCCTACTTCGGCCGCTTGGCGCCGTATTTCGACCGGCGCTGCTTGCGGTCCTTGACCCCTTGGGTGTCCAGGGTGCCGCGAATGATGTGATAGCGAACGCCGGGCAAGTCCTTCACACGACCGCCGCGGATCATCACCACCGAGTGTTCCTGAAGGTTATGGCCCTCACCCGGAATATACGCCGTCACCTCGAACTGGTTGGTGAGACGGATGCGGGCGACCTTGCGCAGGGCCGAGTTCGGCTTTTTCGGCGTGGTCGTGTAGACGCGCGTGCACACGCCGCGCTTCTGCGGACACGCCTCCAGCGCCGGTACCTTGTTCCGCTTCACCGGCGCCTGCCGAGACTTGCGGATCAATTGATTGATCGTCGGCATCCCTGCCCTTCTTCTCAAAACCCGGTGCAAAAACACAGGCGCCCAGGCAAGCCCTGCCCAGGCGCTTTGAACCCAACGGTCTCTTCACTGGGGATTGGCGGTGCCCCGAGAACCAAAATCAAAAACGCCCCTGCCGGCAGGGTTTCCCCTACCCGTCGGGCGTCTTTGTCGGGCCGCACGTCAGTCACCTGGGCCAGATCGAGCCGCAGCAGAGCGCACGGCCATGGTCTCAGTGCCTGCGGGACAGCGTCTAGGCCGAAGTCGACCTACCACCAGCCCCCAAATGAGGAAATCTGTATAACGCCTTGCTCAACCAAGAGTCAAGCGCCGTCGCGATCTCCATCACCGGGCTGCCGGCCTGTCCCGGGACCAGCGGCGAGAGGCAGAACCCGACGATCAATCAGGCCCGCCCCGGGGAGAACCCGGGGGCGGGCCGGCGCCGATCGCCGATCACGCGACGTTGGACACCTCTTCGGCGGCCGCCGCCTCCTCGCCAGCGGCTTCAGCCTCGCGCCTCTGATCCTCGAGCGCCGCCATCGCCTCACGCTCGGCAAGCGCGACGCGATCACGGTCGGCCGCGACCTTCTTCAGGCGATTGACGACCGATCCGGTACCGGCCGGGATCAGACGGCCGACGATGACGTTCTCCTTGAGGCCCTCCAGCGTGTCGACCTTGCCGTTGACGGCGGCTTCAGTCAGCACGCGGGTGGTCTCCTGGAACGACGCCGCGGAAATGAACGACCGCGTCTGCAGGCTGGCCTTGGTGATGCCCTGGAGCACCGGCGTCGCCCCGGCCCGTCGCTCGTCGGCCGCTTCGAGCTTGGCGTTGGCCTGCTCGAACTCGATCCGATCGACCAGCTCGCCGACCAGGAAGGTGCTATCGCCCGGGTCGTTGATCTCGACCTTCTGCATCATCTGGCGGACGACCACCTCAATGTGCTTGTCGTTGATCTTCACACCCTGCAGTCGATAGACGTCCTGGATTTCCTTGATCAGGTACTCGGCCAAGGCCTCGACCCCGAGCACGGTCAGGATGTCATGCGGCACCGGGTTGCCGTCCATCAGACGGTCGCCCCGGCGCACATAATCGCCCTCGTGCACGGCGAGGTGCTTGCCCTTCGGGATCAGGAACTCCCTGGGCTCGCCGCCATCCTCCGGCACCACCAGGATGCGTCGCTTGGTCTTGTAGTCCTTGCCGAACTCAACGCGGCCATCGGTATCGGTGATGATCGCGTAGTCCTTCGGCCGGCGCGCCTCGAACAGCTCGGCCACACGCGGCAGACCGCCGGTGATGTCACGGGTCTTGGACGATTCCTGCGGCAGACGGGCGAGCACGTCGCCGGCCCCGACCTTCGCGCCGTTTTCGATCGACAGAACCGCATCCACCGACAGGTAGTAGCTCGCCTCCAGGCCGTTCGGCAGGCGGATCGGCTCACCCGCCTCGTCCTTGAGCGTGATCCGCGGCTTGAGATCGGCACCCTGCGGCAACTGACGCCAGTCGGTCACCACACGGGCGGAGATGCCGGTAGCCTCGTCCATCACCTCGCGCATGGCAATGCCCTCGACCAGATCGGCGTAATGGGCAAAGCCGTCGCGCTCGGTCAGGATCGGGCGCATGTGCGGATCCCACTCCGCGAGACGCCGGCCACGGGTCACCGGCACGCTCTCCGACGCCAGCTCGCGCATGAGCTTGGCGCCGTAGGGAAGGCGGTGGCGGGCCTTTTCCAGCCCGTTGTCGTCGATGATCACGAGCTCGCAGGTGCGCCCCATGATGATCGGCACGCCGTCGGAATTGAGAACGACGTTGCGGTTCCGGACCTCGGCCTTGCCGTCATGCGAGGCCTCGATCGCCGACTGCTCGGCGCCGCGCTGGGCGGCACCACCGATGTGGAACGTGCGCATGGTGAGCTGGGTGCCCGGCTCGCCGATCGACTG
>CAYNIS010000462.1:0-3169 GCA_964397055.1 uncultured Rhodospirillaceae bacterium
GGATCGCCCGACCGGCATGGTCGGCGAGGAGGACGGCCCGGCTCGATCCGCGCTCGCGCAGGACCGTCACCGGGGTCGGGTCGCCCGGCCCGATCAGGGGCAGGGCGGCCGGCAGTCCGCCATGCGGGACGGGGGTTTGGGGATCGCTCATGGCTCGCAGTATAAGGGGCGGGAAGATGCAGACCAGGGCGGAGGCCAAAGGCCGACCAGCCGGCCGGCATCAACGATACCCCGGATAGCCTTCCTTGACAGCACCGCCCGCAAGCCCGGCCCAAATCGGTCCCGATCGGCTCGCCCCCGATCGGCTCGCCCCCGATCGGCTCGCCCCTGTCCAGAGGGACGGAGACCCGACGACGAGAGCCGGGAACGATCGGCTCGCGATCGCGATCCTCCTGATCGGGGCCGTCACGATTGCATTCTCGCCGATCTTCGCACGGCTTGCCGGCGCGATCGGGGAAATCGGGCCGGTCGCCGCCGCGTTCTGGCGCGTGACGCTGGCCTTTCCCGTCCTCCTGGTCGCGAGCCGGATCGGCCCGCCGCCGGCCGGCGATGCTCCGCACAGCTGGTGGCTCCTGGCCGCGGCCGGGTTCTTCTTCGCCGGCGACCTGGTCTTCTGGCACTGGTCGATCGCGCTCACCTCCGTCGCCAACTCGACACTCCTGCCCAACACCGCCCCGATCTTCGTCACCATCGGCGCCTGGACCCTGTTCGGCCAGCGCCCGACGCTGACCTTTGTGGTCGGGCTGGCGCTCGCCATGACCGGAGTGGTCACCCTGATGGGCGGCTCCTTCACGGTCAGCCTGGATCAGGTGCGCGGCGACATCTTCGGGGTGGTGACCGCCCTTTTCTATGCAGGCTACATCCTGTCGATCGCGCGCCTGAGAGCCCATCTGCCAGCCGCCCTGGTGATGGCCTGGGCGGCGGCGGTCACCGCCATCCTGATCCTGCCGGTGGCCGTTCTGGCGGGCGACCGGATGCTGCCGGCGGTGGCGATGGGATGGCTGCCGCTGATTGCCCTCGGGGCCATCTGCCACGCCGGCGGCCAGGGATCGATCGCCTGGGCGCTCGCCCATCTGCCGCCGGCCTTCTCCTCGGTGACGTTGATGGTTCAGCCGGTGACCGCCGCCTTCCTCGGCTGGCTGATCTTCGCCGAAGCGATCGGCCCCGCCCAGGCGATGGCAGCCGGCCTGGTGCTGACCGGGGTCTTCGTCGCGCGCCGCGGCAGCCGGTGACCTGGGCACGCCTGGAAGCCGGGCGAAAGACCCTTGTCCGGGCGGTTGCCGCAGGCTTGTGGTGCGCCGTCTTCGCGATCCTGGTCACGGATCACGGCCCCCTCAGGGATGCCGCGACCGCCGGCCTGATCGCCTGGCTGGTCCTGTCGCTGCCCGACATGCGGCGCCTCAGCCTCGCACTCTTCGCCGGTATCTGGAGCCTGATCGGGGTCCTGGCCTGGGCGGATCAGGATGCCTCCCGAACCTGGGACGGGCTCACCTTCGCCCTGGTGTTCGTCGGCTTCATGCCCGTCGCCCAGTTGATGCGGGCCTGTATCGAGGCACTGCCGTCGATCGGGGCCGCCCAGGCCCGGTTCGGCGATATGCCGGGCCCGGAACGCCTGCGCGGGCTGGAATTCGCCGGCCACCTCCTGGGGTCGGTGCTTCTGATCGGCGCGTATCCGATCCTGCGCCCGTTCCTGGGGGCGGACCCCGCCGCCGCGGACCGGCTGGCAGCGGCGCGCGCGGCTGCCCGCGGCGTTTCCCTGATCCTCCTGTGGTCGCCCTTCACCGTCTGCATGGCGTTCCTGTCCCAGCAGTTCCCGGACGTGCCGATCATCCGCGTGGTCGCGGTCGGGGCCGTCCTGACCGTCTTTGCGGAAACCCTTTCGCTGATCCTCAACCCGACAGGGGGCACCGGCCTCGGCGACCGCATCGCCGGCGTCCTCGACGCACGCACGCTTGCCTCCGTCATGGCGATGTTCGCACCGGTCCTGGTGCCGCTTGCCGTCGCCATCGCGACGGTCCTGACGATCGCATCGGCGACCCCGCTGACCACACTGGAGACGGTGGTGGTGGTGGTGCCGTTCATGTGCGTCGCCTGGCTTGTCGTCGCCAACCGGTCGGCGGTGGGCACGGTTGCGGCCAAGTGCTGGATCGGGCTTGGCAACATGGCGAACGAGCTGTTGCTGTTCGCCTCGGCCCTCGCCTTCGGGGCGATGCTGCGCGGCAGCCAGACGGTCGAGGCGCTGGTCGACGCGGCGCTGCCGGCGGCCCTCCCGGCCCCGGCCGCCCTCGCGGCCATGATCGTCGCCTCGATCTTCCTCGGCCTGATGGGGCTCCACCCGATCGTCTCGGCCTCGGTCCTGCTCGGCCTGTTCACCCATGCCGCCGGTGGCCTGACCGACCTCGTGATGATGGTGGCGCTGACCTATGCCTGGATGGCGGCGGCACTTACCAGCGTCACCTCCCTCGCCGTCCTGGGGGCGGCCAACACATTCGACGTGCCATCCGAACGGCTGGCCTTCGGCCCCAACCTGATCCTGGTGATCCTGATCGGCGCCGTCGTCTTCGCGGTCCTGTGGCCGCTCAACGGCTGGCTGACCGGAACCCTCTGATCCTCGTCACGGGCAGATTGGCTCGACGATCGCCGCCATCGCGTCGCCGGTGCCGGCCATGATGCCGATCGTCTCGATCAGGGCGTCGACGGTGGTCTCGGCGTCGACCAGTTCCGGCGGGACCGGGACCTGACGCCGGTCGAAGTCCGCACGGGTCCGCGCCAGCGTGTCGGAAAGCGAAAACAGGCCGAGCGTCATGTCGGTATAGACCTCGATGAACAGCTCGTATTCCTCCGCCATGGCGAGGCAGGTCGCGCGCGGGTCGACGGCTTCCCGGGCGGCTTCCTCGGCTGCCTGCTGGGCGGCGGCCGGCCACGCGGGCGCGATCGCCACGACCGCGCCCAGAGCTGCCATGCGCATCCGATCGATGATCATCGCCCCTCTCCAGCCTCCGGACCTCATCCGCGTTCCCGACCCTACTCCACGCCGCCGGTAGCGGTCACCCGCGTCGCGACGAGAGCACCAAATGCAAGTCGGACTCACCGACCAGCGCTCCTACCCCGGGCAGGTCGGCGCTACCTTGGAGGCATCGCAACAAACCGCCCGATCCGAGGAGCAACC
>CAYNIS010000463.1:0-3154 GCA_964397055.1 uncultured Rhodospirillaceae bacterium
GGCACCGGACGGCACGGTGCTCGATGCCGCCGGCTTCCAGGCCCTGCCCCAGGCCGAGCAGGAACGCCTGCACCAGGCGACCCAGGACATGCAGGCCCGGCTGGAGCAGACACTGCGCGCAGCCCGCGGCATCGACCGGGAGGTGCTGACCAGCCTGCGCGACGCGATCAAGGATGCCGCCGCCCCGATCGTCGACGACGCGCTCGCCCCGCTCGGCCAGTACCGGGGCCATGACGGGACCCTGGACGGGTACCTCGACGCCGTGCGCGACGACATCGTCGATCACGCAGCCCTGTTCGCGCCGGAGGACATCCGCGCCGAACTCGGTCTCATCACCGCGCCGAACGGCGGCGAACCGGGGATCGACCCGGCCACCCCGGTCTTGCACCGTCTCAGGGTCAACCTGCTGGTCGACCATACCGACACGGAGGGCGCCCCGGTCACCTATGAGGACCAGCCCGTCCTCGCCAACCTGATCGGCCAGGTCGAGCATGTCGCCCGCATGGGCACGCTGATCACGGATCTGACATTGATCAAGCCGGGCGCCTTGCACCGCGCCAATGGCGGTTACCTGGTGGTCGACGGCGAACGCCTGGTGCGCCAGCCGATCGCCTGGGAGGAGCTGAAGCGGGCGATGCGCGCGCGGGCGATCGCGCTCACCCCGCCGGCCCAGCTGACCGGCATGCTGACCACCGTCACCCTGTCGCCGATGCCGATCCCGCTCGACCTTCAGGTGGTGATGATCGGCAGCCCCGCGACCTACCATCTCCTCGCCGCCCTCGATCCCGACTTCGCGGCCCAGTTCAAGGTCGCCGCCGAATTCGATGCGGATATAGAGGTCGCGCCGGACACCCCCGGTCACTACGCCCGCTGGATCGCCGCGATGGCGGAGGGCGAAACCCGCCTCGCGATCGACAAGGGCGGGCTCGCCCGGCTGATGGAGGAGGCGCGGCGCTGGGCCGGGGACCGAGACCGGCTGTCGATCCACCAGCGCCAGACGGTGGAGGTGATCGCCGAGGCCGGCCACCATGCGACCAGCGAGGGCGCGCGGCACATCGGGGCTGTGCACATCGAAGCCGCCCTCGCCGCCCAGGAGCATCGCGCGGACCGCGCCCGCGAACGCCTGGTCGAGCAGATCACGGATGAGACGATCCGCGTCGACATCGCCGGCCGGGCGGTGGGCCAGGTCAACGGCCTGACCGTCCACACGCTGGGCCGCTTCGCCTTCGGCCGGCCGGCCCGGATCAGCGCCAGCGTGCGCCTCGGCCGTGGCCAGGTCGTCGACATCGAGCGGGAGGTCGACCTCGGCGGCCCGCTCCATTCCAAGGGGGTGATGATCCTCTCCGGCCTGATCGGCGGCCGGTTCGGGCAGGAGGTGCCGCTGGCGTTCCAGGCGTCCCTGGTGTTCGAACAGTCCTATGGCGGCATCGACGGCGACAGCGCCTCCTCCGCCGAATACTACGCGCTGATCTCCGCCCTCGCCGACCTGCCGCTGCGCCAGGATCTGGCGGTCACCGGCTCCGTGGATCAGGCGGGCCGGGTCCAGGCGATCGGCGGGGTGAACGAGAAGATCGAGGGGTTCTACCGGGTCTGCCTGGCGCGTGAGCTGACCGGCAGCCAGGGGGTGCTGATCCCGGCGACCAACGTCCGCCACCTGATGCTGTCGCCGGAGGTGTCCCGGGCGGTCGAGGACGGCAGGTTCGCGGTCTACCCGGTCGAGACGGTGGAAGAGGGGCTCGCCCTTCTGTCGGGCACGGACCCGGATGAAATCGCGGACCTGGTGACCGCCCGGATCGCCCGCTACGCCACCGACAGCCGGCGGGCCGGACGGCGCCGCAAACAGTCAGCCGACGAACCGGCCGCTGACAGGATGGCAGCCCCGAGGGGCGACCGGCAAAAGGACCCGGGCTAAAGGACCAGTGATCGGGCGCCAAATCCGTCGTCAAGCAGTCGGCGCAGCGTTGTCAGACCGGTCACAAGCCTCGCCTCCTCGGCCTCGTGGGTCAGGCACAGGCGCACGGCTTCCGGCACCGCAGCCCCCGGACCGGCGAAGGCCGCGGCCGTCGTGACCCTGACCCCGCGCTCCCCCGCCTCGGCGCGAAAGGCCTCCGCGGATCGTCCGGCGGGCAATGACAGCCACAGATGGAACCCGGACGGATCGGCTTGCAGGTCGGCACAGTCGAGGATGCCGCGCGCCAGCTGTTGGCGTTGGCGGGCGGCGGCGCGTTGCCCGTCGGCGAGTTCATCGGCGGTGCCGTCGGCGATCCAGCGTGCCGCGATCGCGACCATCAGGGGCGGGGTCATCCAGCAGCTGAGATTGACCGCCGCCCGAATACCGCCGGCAAGCTCCACCGGTGCGCGCACGAAGCCGACGCGAAGGCCCGGCGCCAACGCCTTGGACGTGCTGGTCAGATGGATGGTGCGCTCCGGCGCGCGACAGGCGATCGGCGCCGACGCGTCGTCTTTAAGAAAGCCGAAGACGTCATCCTCGACCAGCAGTAGGTCGTGGCGGCGCGCCACCGCGACCAGCGCCTCCCGCCGGGCCTCCGACAAGGTCGCCGTGGTCGGGGTGTGCAACGTCGGCGTCAGGTAGAGCGCCCGCACCCGGTGCGTGGTGCACAAATGCGCCAGAGCGTCGGGGTCAATACCGTCCGGATCCACGGGCAGACTGGCGTGCCGAAGGCCGAGGCGGTCGATCATCGCCAGGACCGGGGCATAGGTCAGCGCCTCCGTCGCGATCAGGTCGCCGGGGCGCGCGATCGCGATCAGGGCCGCGAGAATGCCGTGCTGGGCGCCGGTGGTGACCACGACCTCATCACGGGTCGCGCCGACGCCGCCACGGCCCAGCCAAGCGACCGCGGCATCCGCCCGGAACGCTGGGTCGGCGTCCAGCTGGTAGTCGGTGAATGCGGCGAGCCGCTCCTCGCCGGCAATCTCCTGGAGCGTCCGTGCCAGATGGCGGGCGGCGAGACCTGGCGACGGCAGGTTGCGCGACAGGTCGATCGGGCCGGTTCCGGGCCGGCTGAGGTCGGCAGCCTCCGCCCCGGCGGACGGCTCGGCCGGCGCCCGCACGAAGGTTCCGCGGCCGACCTCCCCTCGCAGAAGCGCCCGGGCAACCAGACCGAGCAGGTCGAGGAAGAGGCCAACGCCGACG
>CAYNIS010000464.1:0-3151 GCA_964397055.1 uncultured Rhodospirillaceae bacterium
GACAACGACATGCTCTGGGAATACCGCTGATCCGATCCCCGTTCGATCGGATCAGCGGTATTCCCAGAGCATGTCGTTGTCGGTGGCGTCGCTGCACGCGGCCTGGGCCTGCAGCGGCGTCACCGGCGGGACAAGCGGGCCACCGGTGGTCGCGCTCACGTCGACGACACCTTCCGACGGGGTGCGGGTCATGAGCTCGATGCATTCGGCCTGCGGAATATTGTCGTAGGAAACGGTGAAGGTGCCGGTGACCCCGGTGACCGTCACGTCGGCACCCCAGACGCTCAGCAGGTTGCCGTTGGCCGTACCCGGGATCGCCCACATCGACGCCGGGATGATTTCGGCGTTCTGGAGCAGCTGGTCGAGGTCCGCGGTGCCGTAGGTGTTCACGTTGGAGTGAATCGAACGGACGCCGGTGGCGATCGAGTTCATGTTGGCAAGGGCGGTGTTGATCTTGCCCGAGGTGAACGCGCGGCTACCGAGGGCGATCATGCCGGAAACCATCAGAACGCCGACGGCGATCGCGATGACCTGTTCCGGGATACCACCGATGGCACCCTTCTGGGCGTCGAGGCGAGCATCGCGCGCGGCCGGGGCGATCGGCTGGAAGGCGCGCTTGATCATCTTGCGGAGAGTTTTCATCGTGGAAGGCTCCTGTTGATTTCCCTGTTGGACCGACTTCTCGTCGAGCGGTGAGTTATTCTGCTACGACCGCTCTGAAGCTAAGATTAACGGGCGGCGCTTTTTCCAGCCCATTGAAGTCGTTGGCGAGGCGGTTAAGAAGTCGGTAACGAAGAAGCAAGATGACAAATCCTGCTCAATTTCTCGCCACCTGATCTCCGCCCCGTCTGTCGACTTCAATATCCCAAGAATGGGGGAAACACCCTAATCTTATGTAAAGACGACCGGATGAATGAAAAGAAATCGTTGGAGTGAAAGCGCAGGCTCAAAACCCGGTCAGTTTGTCGTGATCTGAACCGTGCCGTTCCCGGTGCCGCAGACCGCACGGGAGTCGGCGAGGCTGAGGGGGAAGTTGTTGCGAGTCCCGCCCGGCCCGGTGACCTGCGTGATGCGGCTGGTGTCGATCTCCATCAGCACGCCCATGCACACCGTCAGATCGTTGACGTTGTAGTCGATCCGGAAGTCGTCGGTCTGGCCCATGATCCGGACGGTCAAGCCGTAGCGGTTGAGCCAGTCGGCGCCGCTGATCGACCATCCGTTCGGGACGAGCCCGGCGAGGCTCATGTTGCCGGTGCGATTGCCGGTGCCGTAGTTCGCCATGCCGCGATAGAAATTGCGAAAGGTGTTTGCGGTGGCCTCGATGGTCGTCGCTTCTTGGGTAATCCCGGTCCCGACAATCGTCCGGTAGCCGAGTGTGATCGCCCCGCTGACCATCAGCGTTCCGACCGCGATCGCAATGACCTGGTCCGGAACGCCGCCCAAGGCGCCGCGCTGCCGACGCAGGCGCCGATTGCCGGTCTGTCGTTTGCCGCGGACTGCGTCACCCATGGTCTGAGGCCCTCCCGGCCGTTCGGGGTCGCGCTCGGAAGCGCGTGCTATTTCGTGAATGTCCAGGTGATGTTGCCGTTACCCGTGCCGCATGCGGCCTGGGCCTGGGCCGGGGACGGCGGAATCGCACCGGCGGCACCACCGGGACCGCTCAGGCCGGTAAGCCCGGTCGCCGGCGTCTTGGTGAGGAGTTGGATGCAGGTGCCGCGATCGTTGACCGCATAGCGGATATCGAAGGTGTTGCCGCCCCCGGACCGGATCACCTGGGTCACCAGACCCAGCCGATTGTTCCAGGACGCGGTGCCGTTTTCCGACCAGCCGTTCGCATCGATGTCCGCCTGGATGATCCGGGTCGACATGTTGGCCGGGTTGGCGATCGTCGGCATGGCGCTGAACAGTTTGCGGGTCTGCTGGGCCAACTCCAGGACCGTCTGGACGTCCTGGGCCGCTTCGGAGGACGTGAAGGCCCGGTTGCCGAGGCCGACCATGCCGGCGACCAGGATCGTGCCGACGCCGATCGCCAGCACCTGTTCCGGAATGCCGCCGATGGCGCCGCGCTGGCGCTTCAGCCGGCGGGCCGAATCGGACCGCCTGGTCGGGATGTCTTTGATCTCGGCGCGTCGATCCATGTCAGGAGCCCTCCACGACGGTGTTGCCGCGAGCCGACCGCTCCCCGCCGACCAACGCGGCCCGCGGTGATGCGGTCGCGGTCGGTCGCTGTCGAAAGGGCTTGCCCGTCCAAGTCCCAAGCATGGTCGAAACAGTCTAAGACGTGGTAAATGACGCCGAAGATGTCGGACAGGACGGCCGCCTACTTCGCGAAGACCCACCGGATGTGACCGTTGCCGGTGCCGCAGGCGGTGCGTGAGGCTTCGGGCGAGTAGGGCGGCGGCGCGCTGATCGTGCCGCCCGGCCCGCGCACCGCGTTGACCTTCCCGGGCGGGGTGGCCGCGATGATCTGCAGGCACGTGCTGAGGCTGTCGACCTCGTAATAGATGCGGAACTGCGGCCCTTCACCGCGCACATAGGCCTGAAGGCCGAAACGGTTGCGCCAGTCGGTGGTCCCGTTTGCCGCCCATCCGTCGGGCTGGATCCCCGCATTGATGAGCGTGCTTGACATGTTCGTTACGTGCGGGAACTCGGGCATGCCCTCGAAAAGCTTGCGGGTCTGGTTGGCGAGCACCTGGATCGTCGTGACATCCTGCGATATGCGGCTGCCGACAAAGGCCCGATTGCCCAGGCTGACCATCCCCGCGACCAGGATCGTGCCGACGCCGATGGCCAGCACCTGTTCGGGAATGCCGCCGATAGCACCGCGCTGGCGCTTGAGGGTTGACCGTCGACCCCTATCCGCTTCCGCAAGTCTCGTGAGGTTGGTCATCAGGTTGGTCCCCTCGACACCAGGCCGTCGCGCGGGCGCCGGCATGGCTCCCGCTCCCGCCACTTGATCGAGGGTAGGGACATCAACGCTAAGGGCGGGTAAAGCGGCGACCAGCGGATGCGCCGGGTCACTGGGACCTAGTGTCCTGATTCCGAAGTTCGCTGCCAGGGCGAAACCCGCGCGCTTGCGAACTTCGGAATCGAGACGGACACTAGGCCGTGTGGACGAATTGAACCAAGATGAAACCGATGGCGAGCGCGG
>CAYNIS010000465.1:0-3148 GCA_964397055.1 uncultured Rhodospirillaceae bacterium
CCATGCGATACCCGTGGCAGGTCGAAGCGCTGGCAGCGCGACAGCACGGTCACGGGAACCTTGCGGATTTCGGTGGTCGCGAAAATGAACTTGGTGTGCGGCGGCGGCTCCTCCAGCGTCTTCAACAGGGCGTTGAAGGCGTTCTTGGAGAGCATGTGGACCTCGTCCACGATGTAGACCTTGAAGCGCGCCGACACCGGGGCGTAGCGGACACCGTCGATCAGTTCGCGGATGTCGTCGACGCCGGTGCGGCTGGCCGCGTCCATCTCGATCACGTCGACATGGCGGTCCTGGGTGATCGCGACGCAGTTGGGGCAGACCTGGCAGGGGGTGGCGGTCATGCCGCCGGTGCCGTCGGGGCCGATGCAGTTCAGCGCGCGGGCGATGATCCGGGCGGTCGTGGTCTTGCCGACGCCGCGGACGCCGGTGAGCATGAAGGCGTGCGCCACCCGGTCCTGGGCGATCGCGTTGGTCAGCGTGCGCACAAGGGCTTCCTGGCCGATCAGCCCGTCGAAATCGACCGGGCGATACTTCCGCGCGAGCACCCGATAGGGCTGGGCGCCGGGGTCCGCCGCAGGCCGGCCGCCGTCATCGGCAGCGCCGGTGTTCGCAAGGCCGGAAGGCGGAAGGCCGGAAATCGGAAGGCCGGAAATCGGAAGGCCGGAAATCGGAAGGTCTGTCACGATCCGGACCGATGGAAGTAAAATGAAGGGCGGGGAGTTGCCCGGCCGGTTGGATGCCGACCGGCAGCAGGCTGGTCGGTGGGAGACTGGTCGGCGACCCGCACCGAAACTCGTTACGGCTGCTTCCTCTCGGACCTGACCGGGTTGGCGAGGAGTACGCCCGCCGCCAGCCTCCCGTCAGGACGATATCAGAGCCGGGGGTGGTTGTCGCAAGGGGTCGGTGTTGCGTTCGGTCGCGACGACAGGGGCCATCCGATTGCAAGCGCCGGGCGGTTGGCGCTATGACCCAACGGAAATCAGGGGCGAAAAGGGCAGGATGGCGGCGATGATCGTGAACGTCTTGGGTGCGGGGACGACCGACCGGGCCGGGGTCCTGCGCCGCGATCCGGACTGGGTCGCGCGGCAAATGGCGGCACCCACCGCCCGTCTCGTGCCGGTCTGGCGCCAGCGCAATTTCCTGGCGGGATCGCGCCGGGCGCCCCAGCCGGTCACCCTGGATGCGACCAACAGCTTGTTGAGGGGGCTCGCCGACGAGCCGCCGATCTTTCTCGGCCTGCAGGACGGCGCGCCCCACTTCGCCGTCGACTGGTCGCACATCGACGACCCGGTCGACCATCCGCTGCTGGCCGATCTCGGCACCTTCCAGGATCTGCGCGGCATCGCCCAGTTCATGGACCCGGCGGAGGCCGCCCTGATGGCCTATGCCCGGGGCATGATCTACTGGGACAGCCGGCACCGCTTCTGCGGGGTGTGCGGGTCGCCCACGACGCTGGAGGAGGCGGGCCACAAGCGCCGCTGCACCAACCCGGACTGCCGGGCGGAACACTTCCCGCGCACCGACCCGGCGGTGATCACCCTGGTCCACGATGGCGAGCGCTGCCTTCTGGGGCGCAGCCCGCGCTTTCCGACCGCCGTCTATTCGACGCTGGCCGGCTTCGTCGAGCCGGGCGAGAGCCTGGAGGCCTGTGTCGCGCGCGAGATCGAGGAGGAGGTCGGCGTCACCGTTTCCGACGTGCGCTATCACTCCTCCCAACCCTGGCCGTTCCCGTCCTCGGTCATGATCGGGTTCTTCGCCAAGGCCGAGACCAGCCAGATCACCCTCGATCCCGATGAGCTGGTCGACGCGCGCTGGTTCACCCGCGCGCAACTGGAGATTGCGGTCGAGAACGACGAGTTGCGCCTGCCGGGCGAGATGTCGATCGCGCGCCGCCTGGTCGACGACTGGCGCAACGGGAACTTCTAGCGCATTTTCCAGCCGGACGAAATCGGCCCGGCGGTTCGGAAAATACCCAGATTCAATTGGTTGGCGCGCGTTCCGAACCGCGATGAAGGTCCACGTCGCTGGAACACGCGTTAGCCTGCCACAATCCTGGCGAGTTCGGCGAGGCACTGGTTGCGGTCCGGCGCGAAGTCGCGCGTGACCCACCACGCCTCGACCGCGGACATGAAGTCGCGGATGCGCGGGCCCTTGGGCACGCCGAGGGCGAGAACATCGTCGCCGACGATCGGCAGGCTTGGCGGCCTCCACGCTGCAAGCGGGGCGAGGAGGGCGTTGACGCCGTCGGGCGATGCGCCCGCTTCGGCGGCGATCAGCAGCAGGCGATCGGTCAGCGCTTCCGACCCCAGGTAGTGGGCGAGCCGGAAGATGGCGGCCTCGTCGAGGTCGAGGCGCGGCCGGTCGGCGATCGGCAGTCTGATCCTGTCCTTCATCGCGACCAGCCGTGCTTTTTCCCGGTTCGTCAGCTTCAACTGGCGTGCCACGGCAATCGCCGCGGCGGGCTGATCGACAACCAGGGCGCCCAGCCGACGCAGCGCATCGACCCGGCCGAGTGCGATCTCGATCGGCACCAGACCGGTCAGGCGCGAAACCTGGGTCGCGTCCGGCACCACGCGGGCGACTGCGCCGATCGTCGTCATCACCGTCCAGACATCGGCCGCCCGATCGGCCTCGAGCAGGCGCAGGACCTCCTGCCGTACCCTTTCCGCCGACAGCTGGGGAAGCCGGGGAACCATCGCCCGGCAAGCCTCCAGCGCCTGCTGGTCGGGCGGCCCGGCGCCGTAGTGGGCATGGAACCGGAAGAAGCGCAGGAGGCGCAGGACATCCTCCTCGATCCGACGGCGGCCGTCGCCGACGAACCGGACCCGGCGTGCCCGAAGGTCGTCGAGGCCGCCGGTCGGATCGTGAAGGGTGCCGTCCGGATCGCAGTACAGCGCGTTCATGGTGAAGTCGCGCCGTGCGGCGTCCGCCGCCCAATCATCGGTGAAGGCAACCACGGCGTGGCGCCCGTCGGTCTCGACGTCCTGCCGGAGCGTGGTGATCTCGAACGGCTGTCGGTCGATGACGGCGGTCACGGTGCCGTGCTTGAGACCGGTCGGCACCACCTGGATGTCCGCATCCCGAAGCGCTGCCATGACGCTTTCCGGGGGCGATGGTGTCGCGATATCGACATCCTTGACCGGTCGGC
>CAYNIS010000466.1:0-3125 GCA_964397055.1 uncultured Rhodospirillaceae bacterium
GGCCAGCGGCTGGACCTGATGCTGGCCGGGCCGGACCGCAGTGTCACCGAAACGAAAGGGATCGCGAGCCTGCCGGTGGTGACCCCGAACGGCCAGATCCTGCCGGCCGAAGCGTTGAGCCGGGTGATCGTCACCGCCGGCCCGACCCAGATCCAGCACAAGGAACGGGTGCGCACCGTCACCCTGCAGATCCGCCCGCGCGACGACCTGCCGCTGGAGGCGGCGATGGAGCTTCTGGAAACGCAGGTGCTCGGCCCCTTGCGCGCGCAGGGCCTGCCGCCGGGGGTGTCGGTGCGCCTGTCCGGCACCGCCGACCGCCTGACCGAGACCTGGGATGCGATGGTCATCGACCTCTTGATCGCGATCGTGATCGTCTATCTGGTGATGGCGGTCCTGTTCGAGAGCTTCTGGTACCCGCTGATCATCCTGTTCTCCGTGCCGCTGGCGACGGCGGGCGGGATCGGCGGCCTCGCCCTCCTCAACCTCTTGACCTATCAGGCGCTCGACATGCTGACGTTGCTCGGCTTCGTCATCCTGATCGGCATCGTCGTCAACAACGCCATCCTGCTCGTCGACCAGTCGCTCTATCACCTGCGCGAACAGGGGATGAGCCCGGCGGCGGCGATCGAGGAGGCGGCGTCCAACCGCATCCGGCCGATCTTCATGTCGACGCTGACCAGCGTGTTCGGCATGCTGCCGCTGGTGGTGATGCCGGGTGCCGGGTCCGAGCTCTATCGCGGGCTGGGGTCGGTCGTGGTCGGCGGGCTGTCGCTGTCCGCGGTCCTGACGCTGGTGATCATCCCGTCGCTGTTGAGCCTGGCGATGGCGCTGGTCGAACGCCGGACGGTGACCCAGCCGGAACTGCCGACCGACGACGGGCTTGCGATCGCCGCGGAGTAGAGCGGTCGCAACGCCTCGCGCTGTGACTGTTGCGTGTGGCCGCCTCCCGGTGGGAGGATGCGCGCGGCCCGTGCGGTACGGGCATGCGCGTAGGGGAAACCGGCGACCGTGAGCGGACTGAAGGCGATATTCTGGGATTTCGGCGGGGTCATCACGACGAGCCCGTTCGAGGCGTTCAACCTTTACGAGGCGGAACGCGGCATCCCGCTCGACTTCATCCGGGAGACCAACGCGGTCAACGCCGACGACAACGCCTGGGCGAAGCTGGAACGCAACGACATCGGGGTCGAGGAATTCTCCGACCTGTTCGAGGCTGAAACCCGGGCCCGCGGGTACCCGATCCCCGGGCGCGACGTGGTCGCCCGCATCTACGGGGCGGTCCGCCCGGAGATGGTGGCGGCCCTCGAGGTCTGTCGCGCCCGTGTCACCTGCGGCTGCCTGACCAACAACTTCCTGGCCCCGGAACAGCGGCCGATCAAGTCGCCGGAGGTTCAGGCGGCGATGGGCCTGTTCAGCTTCGTGCTCGAAAGCTCGGTCGCCGGCGTGCGCAAACCCGATCCGCGCTTCTACCAGATCGCCTTGGAGAAGGCGGGTGTCGACCCGGCGGACGTGCTGATGCTCGACGACCTCGGCGTCAATCTGAAGCCCGCGCGCGCCATGGGCATGCGCACGATCAAGGTGACCAGCCCGGCCCAGGCGCTCGCCGACCTCGCGCGGGAGACCGGTTTCCCGATCGAGGTGCCCGCCGCCGCCGCGGACGCTTGAGCGACCGATGGCGGCACGCGCGGTCGAGGCCGATCCGATGGTGAGCCGGGACCGGCACGAGCCGGTAAACCTGCTCCAGCTCGTCGCCGACATGACGCGCGCTTTCACCGCCTCCCTCAATGTCGACGAGACGCTGCGCCACGGCCTGGGGCGCATCGTCGACTACCTCGATGCCGAGGCCGGCTCCCTGTTCCTCCAGACCGGGGAGAACAGCCTGATCTGCAATGCCTGTTTCGGCCCGGTCGACATCACCGGGCTGACCCTGCCGATCGACCAGGGGATCGTCGGCCGCACGGTGCGCGCGAACCTGACCAGCCGCATCCGCGACGTCAGCAAGGACCCCGATTTCCACATGGCGGTGGATGCCGACACCGGCTTCACCACGCGCTCGATCCTGTGCGCGCCGCTGTCGGTTAACGGCCAGTGCTTCGGGGCGATCGAGCTGATCAACAAGACCACCGGGTCGGGCCTGTTCACCGGCCGCGACGAGGCGGTCCTGGAAGCGCTGACCGCCGCCGCCGCGCTCGCCATCGACAACGCGCGCCTCGCCAAGCAACTGGTCGAACAGGAACGCCTCAAGCGCGAACTCGAACTCGCCGCCGAGATTCAGCGCGGCCTCCTGCCGACGCCGGCGCCGGCGCCGTTCCCGATCGCCGGCGTCAATCGCCCGGCGCGCGGGGTGTCCGGGGACTTCTTCGACATCATCACGCTGGCCGAGGACACGATCTTCTTCAACCTCGGCGACGTGTCCGGCAAGGGCATCGACAGCGCCCTCCTGATGGCCAAGACCACCAGCCTGTTCCGCAGCCTGTGCAAGACCATCCGCGATCCGGGCCAGCTGCTCGCCCGGATCAATGCCGAGCTGTGCGAGACCCAGCAGCACGGTCGCTTCGTCACCATGATCGGCGGCGTCTACGATCCGACCCGGGGCACCGTCCGGCTGGCGAATGCCGGGCACGAACCGGCGATCCTCTATCGCGCCGACGGGATCACGCTGTTGAACGCCGACGTCCCGCCGCTCGGCATTTTCGATGACGTGCATCCGGGCGATGCCTTTCCCGAAGTCGAGGTGGCCCTCGACGACTCGGCCCTGTATATCTATTCCGACGGCTTGACGGAGGCGGAAACGGCGGATGGCGGCATGGTCGGGGTCGACGGCATCGCCGCGGCGGTGGATGCCAGCCACCACCTGCCGCTTGCCGACCGGGCTCATAGCCTCGCCGATCTGGCCGGGGTCGCCGGCAGCCCGCTCAGGGATGACGTGACGGTCCTGGTCATCGACGGCCGCCTGCGGCCGAGCGCCGACATGGTGGCACCGGTCCCGACCGCGGCGGTTTCCAGGTTGGGTCATTGCGTGGAAACCGGGTGAGGCCCGCGACGGCCCGCTGGCTGGCGAACGGCCCGCGGCCGCGGGCGAGCTTGAGGGCGGAGACGAGCTTGAGGAAAGCGCCCGCATGAAT
>CAYNIS010000467.1:0-3120 GCA_964397055.1 uncultured Rhodospirillaceae bacterium
CTGGCGAAGATACAGCCGTCTTCTCCGGCGCGCACGCGGATGCGATCGCCGACGGCCGGTGCGATGGAACGGCGGGTCAGGCGGATCCGGGCGCGTCCGGGGGTCTGATCCGGGGCGAGCCCCTCAACGGACGGGGCTGCCAGGATCACCCGGACGCCGTCGTCGCGGACATCCAGGGCAGCGACGTTGCCCTCCACCCAACCGGTATGTTGAGGAGCGGCGAGGATCGGACCCGCGACCCGTGCGGTTTCCCATTGGGCGGCGGCGACCCCGGCGCCGATCAGGGCGACCATACCGGCGGCGGCCAGGCCTTTCGCCAACAGGGCGGCCGGCAGGCGCATCGCCGACAAGGCGAGCAGGCCGGCAAGTGCCATGATCGCCGGGCCGACCCACCAGGCCGGCTCCACCGTCAGCGAGAAGTAGATGGCAACGCCGCCGCCCAGTGCGATTGGCACGGCCAGGGCGAGCGGCGGTTCCCGTGATCGCGCCACCATCAGACCTCACCTGCCCGCACGGCCATTGCGGCGGTCCAGCCCCCGTGTGCTAGACGATGGCCGGCAGTTGCTGTTCGCCCTCACCTTCCCAGCCTCTTCGAGCTTGATCAGATGTCTTCCAGTACCACGCAGGTGGTTACCCGATTCGCACCGTCGCCGACCGGCTTCCTGCACATCGGCGGTGCCCGTACAGCCCTCTTCAACTGGCTGTTCTCGCGCCACCATGGCGGGCAGTTCCTGCTCCGGATCGAGGATACCGATCGCGCCAGATCGACGGAGGAGGCGGTGCAGGCCATCCTCGACGGGCTTTCCTGGCTGGAACTCTCTTGGGACGGCGAGGCTGTTTCGCAGTTCTCCCGCCGGGAGCGCCATACCGAGGTCGCCCAACGGCTGCTGTCCGAGGGCAAGGCCTATCGCTGCTATGCGACACCGGAAGAGCTGGAGGAGATGCGAGCGCTCGCCAAGGCGGAGGGCCGGCCGATGCGCTATGACGGGCGCTGGCGCGACCGCGACCCGTCCGAGGCACCGGCCGGCGTCGACCCCGTGGTGCGCCTGAAAGCCGCGCGCGAGGGGGAAACGGTGATCAACGACCAGGTGCAGGGTCGGGTGACCGTCGCCAATCGCGAACTCGATGACATGGTCCTGCTGCGTTCCGACGGTACGCCGACCTACATGCTCGCGGTCGTCGTCGACGACATCGACATGGCGATCACCCATGTGATCCGCGGGGACGATCACCTCACCAACGCGTTCCGCCAGCGCCAGCTCTATGACGCGATCGGTGTCGGGGCTCCGGCCTTCGCCCACATCCCCCTGATCCACGGGCCGGACGGCGCCAAGCTTTCGAAGCGGCATGGTGCGCTGGGCGTGGATGCCTATCGCGACATGGGGTTCATGCCGGAAGCGGTGCGCAACTATCTACTGCGTCTCGGCTGGAGCCATGGCGACGACGAGATCATCTCGACCGGGCAGGCGATCGACTGGTTCGACCTCGACGCGGTCGGCCGCTCCGCCTCGCGCTTCGACACGACGAAGCTCACCAACCTGAACGGCCACTATCTGCGCGAGGCCGACGACGCGCGGCTGGTCGACCTGATCGCGCCGTTCCTGGCCGAGCGACTGGGCCAGAGCCCGGGGGAGACCGGCCGGGCCCGGCTGCTCGCCGGGATGGCCTCGCTCAAGGAAAGGGCCAAGACCCTGGTCGAGCTCGCCGACAGCGCCGTCTTCTACGTGCGCACCCGGCCGTTGATCCTCGATGACAAGGCCGTGAAGCAGCTCAACGACCAGGGCCGGACCGCTCTGAACGCCCTCGCCGACTGGTTCTCCACCCAGGATCCGGCCACCTTGACCGCGGAAGCGGTCGAAGCGGAGGCACGCGCGCTGGCCGAGAAGCTCGGCGTCAAGCTCGGCGCGGTCGCCCAGCCACTCCGCGCGGCACTGACCGGATCGACGGTGTCGCCGCCGGTGTTCGAGGTGGCGGCGATTCTGGGGGTCGAGGAATGCCGGGGCCGGATCGCCGACGCCGTGGCCTGAGGCGTCACCGGCTTCCACGCGCGGGCCGGAGCTCGCTAGACGGAGCTGGCTAGAGGGGGCAACGGCCCCATATCGTGTGAGCCTGGGGTCGAGAAGGGTTCCGATGCAAGGGAGGGCTCTGCGTTGAACTCGGGGGGTAATGCCCCTATTGTCCCCGTGATGTCCGATCCGGCATAGCTGTCATCGGACAACAGCGGAGCACGGCGAATGACCGTGCGCCGCGCTTGCCTGTTCGCGCAACAAAGTAACCAAGCCCAGGGTTAGGAAACGTCAGAGCATGAACGATAGCCAGACCACGCCCGCCGCTCAGGGAACCTCGGACAAGAGCCAGGTGACCCTGGTCGACAATGCAACGGGCAAGTCGTTCGACCTGCCAGTGCTGGGCGGCAGCCTGGGTCCGCGCGTCATCGATGTCCGCAAGCTCTATGGCGAGACCGGGTACTTCACCTACGACCCGGGCTTCACCTCGACCGGCAGCACCGAATCCGGGATCACCTACATCGACGGCGATGAGGGTGTCCTCATGCACCGGGGATACCGGATCGAGGATCTGGCGGCGAAGAGCAACTTTCTGGAGGTCTGCTATCTGCTGCTGAACGGCGACCTGCCGACCCAGACGCAGTACGAGGATTTCAGCAAGGCGATCACGCGCCACACCATGGTGCATGAGCAGCTGAACTATTTCTTCCGCGGTTTCCGGCGCGACGCCCACCCGATGGCGATCCTGTGCGGTGTCACCGGCGCCCTCTCCGCCTTCTATCACGACTCGACCGACATCAACGATCCGCACCAGCGGATGATCTCCGCGCACCGGCTGATCGCGAAGATGCCGACGATCGCGGCGATGGCCTACAAGTATTCGGTCGGTGAGCCGTTCGTCTATCCGAAGAACGACCTGAGCTACGCCGAGAACTTCCTGCACATGACTTTTTCCGTCCCGTGCGAGGACTATAAGGTCAGCCCGACCTACGCCCGGGCGATGGACCGCATCTTCATCCTGCACGCCGACCACGAGCAGAACGCCTCGACCTCGACCGTGCGGTTGGCCGGGTCGTCCGGCGCCAACCCGTTCGCCTGCATCGCAGCCGGCATC
>CAYNIS010000468.1:0-3117 GCA_964397055.1 uncultured Rhodospirillaceae bacterium
TCGCCGGCCGCCGCTTCGTCGTGGCTGATGTCCAGCTTTCCGGCATGTCGTTCTGGGGCCAGATGATCGACCACACCGGTGCGGTGCGGCCGCGGTCGCGCGACTACTTCCAGGCGCGCCTGGACAGCGTCGACATCGAAGCACCCTGGGAGGTGTTCCCGCTGAAGGCGCTCTCGACGGAAGCGCCGTTCGCGCTGTTCTGCGATCACATCGCCGCCGCTTAACCCTTTTTGAGGCCGATTGCTGCTAGAGCATCTTCCAGCCGGGCGGAATCGGCCCGGCGGTTCGGAAAATGCTCTAGGCTGGCCACCTCTGCGCTGTCATGGGCGAGGGAAGCGCGTTGGACCTGTCAGCAAGCCAGCCGGCCGATGCGCCGTCCCATGCCGATCTGGTGCGCCGGCTTGAGGCGGAAAGCGCGCGCAACCCCTGGCTCTATCGCACCAAACTGATACTGCTGGCACTCTTCGGCTTGGCTTTCCCGGTCCTGGTCGCCCTTGTTGCCGTCGGCACGGTGGTCGCGATGACTGTGCTGACCATCTGGCTCGCGATCGCGTACGAGGTGCGTGGCCTCGGCGGCCTTGTCGCCCTTGCCGCCGTTCCGCTCATCTACGTCGCCTGGGTCGTCGTTCGATCCGCCCTCTTCACGTTCGACAAGCCCGCCGGGGTTGAGCTCACCGAAAGCAACGCGCCCCGCCTTCTGGAGATCGTCGAGCGGGTGCGCCGTGCGGTGGGCGGGCCGCCGCTGGCCAAGGTGTTCGCCGACGCCCGGGTCAACGCCATGATCGTGGAGGAGCCGCGCTGGGGCTACCTCGCCGGGTCGCGCACGTATCTCACGATCGGTGTCCCGCTGATCCAGGCGATGAAGGTGGCGGAACTGGAAGCGGTCCTGGCGCACGAGTTCGGCCATCTCGTCGGCGGTCATGCCCGTTTCGGCAACTGGATTTATCGGGTGCGCGCGACCTGGGCCCGCCTGCTTGAATCTCTGGAGACGCGCAAGGTTCGGGGAGACTGGGTGTTCCGCCGGTTCTTCGGCTGGTTCGCACCGTTCTTCAATGCCTATTCCTACGTCCTGTCGCGCGCCAACGAGTACGACGCCGATCGCTGTTCGGTCGCGGTGGCCGGGCCGCGCGTGACCGCCGATGCCCTGGTCCGCAGCCGTGTTGCCGGCTGGATTTTCGAGGCCGGGTTCCGACGCGGGATCATGGCGATGGCACGCACGGTGCCGGCCCCGCCGGCCGATATGCTGCTGCGCTTTCCCCAGTACCTGCGTGTGAATCTCTTCCGCGTCGATCTCGATGCCTTCCTGGCGTCGGACATGGCGCGGACGACCGGCGTTCTCGACAGCCACCCCTGCCTGAGTGACAGGCTGGCTGCCCTTGGCGTTTGCGCGCGCCTGCCCCCTGATGACGAACAATCGGCGGCCGAGCGCCTGTTCGGGCTGGAGATCGCGGCGATCGCGCTTGATGTCGGCGAAGCCTGGCAACTTTCGATCGCGACGGAGTGGCAAGAGGCGCACAAGCGACACCGCGACATGGCGCGATACCGGGCCGAGCTTGAAGAGGCATGGCGGAACGGCAGCATCGACGTCGACGGGCGTGTCCATCTCGCGTGGCCGGTCGGGGAGATGGACGGCCCCGCCTTCGGCGTCGACGCGTGCCTTCTGTTCCTGAAGAGCCATCCTGGCCATGTGGCGGCGCGCTATCACCTCGGCCGCTACCACCTTCTTATGAAGGATGAGCGAGGGGTTGAGGTCCTGTTGGCGGTCGCGCGGGAGGATCCGGACCGGATCATGCCGGCGGCCCGGCTGATCTCCACCTTCTACCTGGAAACCGGGCGCGTCGATGCGGCCCGCGGCGCGCTCGACAATGCCCGAGCCCTCTATCGCCGGATGACCGGGAAGGCACCGCCGGCGGAGAGCTGATCGCTTCTCCCGTTTTGGCACCACGGCAAGCAGGGTTACCGAAATGGCAACGGTTTGGCCGCTAGCCTCAACGCCTGCTGCCAGCCCCTGATCGGGGGCGGGTTCTGACAGGTGAGTGCCATGGCCCCCACGTCGTTTCTTCGCGCAAAGCCGCGTGTTGGAGGCTGGAACACACCGCCCGAGCGGCCCGGTGTCCGATTTTGCTGGGCGGCCGGCCTGAATTGTCGTACCGTTTGTCGGGTTAAGCGAAAAGTCGTCCTGTCCGCGGTCCACGTCCCCTTCGGCGTGGGCGTCGTCCTGTTCGGGCGCGCGGCCGGTTCTCTCATCTTTCAAAAACTTTGAAGTCTCGGGGCTCAAGACGCCCTCGGAGTGGTTGAGGCATGCGCTATCCACGCAAGTCCCGCGGTCGCGGCAACGATCAGGTCCTGAACGAGGTCCAGAACGACCTCGCCGTCGACGCCTTCATCGCGGCCCAGGGCGACGACGTTATGGCCGTCATGACCCGGTCGGCGAGCAGCTTCAGCCAAGCCGATCTCGCCAACGTGATCGAGACCGGTGGCTGGCTGGGCGATGCCGCCGGCGACCCGGACTTTGCCGCCAAGGTCGCCGCGAAGCTGGTCACCGACGAGCGTCGCATGACCGCCTTCGGGCACGAGGGCAAGACCCTCTATGCGACGCAGGAGCAGCTTGAGATCGAACGGGAGATGCTCGATCTCGCCCAGTCGATGGTGGCAACCCGGATCACCGTCGTCGACGAGGCCGCGCAGAAGAAGGCGCTGAAGGCCTTCGACGAGCATATCGGCGATGAGATCAAGCAGAAGATCAAGCGGGCCGATTTCGATCTGAAGAAGAAGGACCGCAAGGAATTCAAGGCCGACCTGGTCGAAACCCAGGTCGCGGCCCTGCAGCACCTGATGTCGCCGGGCGAACTGACCTTCCTGATCGGCCCGCCAGGTGCCGGCAAGACCGAGATGATGGGGGCCCTCTCGCAAGCATTCCAGGGATCCGCCCGGGGTGCGAAAGGTGTGGTCGCGACCGCCATTTCCGACAAGATCACGGCCAATCTCGGCAACGAACTGGACATCCCCGGTGTCACGCTCGGCAATCTGATCGACCAGTTGAAGACCGGCGAAGCGCCGGTCGAGCCCGGCGGCATGATCCTGCTGGACGAGGCCGGCATGGTCGGCAGCCGCCAG
>CAYNIS010000469.1:0-3116 GCA_964397055.1 uncultured Rhodospirillaceae bacterium
GGGCCACGCAGCCCCCATCGTTGCAGCGTTCGTGGCGGGCCTCGCGGCGCCCAGGCCTGCGCCCGCCGGTGATGAGGGACCTCTAGCATGCTGAGCCTGACCCGCGCAGCCGTGGACGTGCCACCGCCGCCGGCTTCCCCGGAACCCGCCGCCTTCGGGGCCGCGATCCCCGCGATCATGGCGTTGGGGCTCGACCGGATCGCGGCACGGTTGGGCGATGCGCCAGAGCGCCCCCGGCTGATCGCGGACTTGAAGCAGCACCTGGCGGACGGTCGCGCCCAGATCCGCGCCCGGCTCGATGCCGGGGAGGGCGGCAACCGCCCCGGACACCTCTGCGTCCAGCGGCTGGCGATCCTGATGGATCGCATCGTCATCGCCCTTTTCGATCACGCCGAACGGGTCGCCTATCCGGTCGCCAACCCGACCATGGGCGAGCAATTGGCGGTGATCGCGACCGGCGGCTACGGGCGCGGCGAGTTGGCTCCCGGGTCGGACATCGATCTGCAGTTCATCCTGCCCTACAAGCAGACACCGCGCGCGGAGCAGGTCGTCGAGTTCGTGCTCTACGCCCTGTGGGACCTGCAGTTGAAGGTCGGGCATGCCGTGCGCTCCGTCGATGACTGCATGCGCATGGCGAACGCCGACATGGCGGTGCGCACCAGCCTGTTCGAGAACCGCTTCCTCGCCGGGCGCGACGCTCTCTACCAGGAGTTCCGGCAGCGCTTCCTGACCGAGGTGCAGAACGGCACCGCCCACCTTTTCGTCGAAGCGAAGCTGGAGGAGCGCGACCGCCGCCACGCCAAGCTCGGCGACAGCCGCTACGTCCTCGAACCCAACGTCAAGGAGAGCAAGGGCGGCCTGCGCGACCTTCAGACCCTCTACTGGATCGCCAAGTACTTTTACGCCGTGACCGATGTCGCCGACCTGGTTCAGCGCGGCGTGCTGCTGCCGGAGGAGGCCCGGCGCTTCGCCGATGCCGAGGACTTCCTGTGGGCGGTGCGCTGCCATCTCCATTACCTGACCGGCCGGGCCGAGGATCGCCTGACCTTCGATCTGCAGCCGGAGGTCGCCCGCCGCCTCGGCTATGTCGCGGGGGAGATCGCCAGCAACGCCGAGGTCGAGCACTTCATGAAGCGCTACTTCCTGGCGGCGAAGGACGTCGGCGACCTGACCCGCATCTTCTGCGCGGCGATCCAGGCGCGGACCCGGCGGCCGACCCGCATCGGCTACAGCTTCTGGCGCTGGGTCTTCGGCCGGCGCGAGGTCGACGGCTTCGGCTTCGACGGCCAGCGCCTGACCCTGCCCGCGGACGACCTGTTCGAGACCGATCCGGTCGCCATGATCCGTGTCTTCCATGTCGCCCAGCGCCACGGCGTGGAGGTTCACCCCGATGCGCTGAGGGTCCTGACCCGGGCAATCCCGCTGATCGACGACGGGCTGCGGGCCAACCCGGAGGCCAACCGCCTGTTCCTGGGGATCCTGACCGACACCCACGACCCGTCTTCGACCCTGCGGCGCATGAACGAGGCCGGCCTGCTCGGCGCGTTCGTCCCCGAGTTCGGGGAGGTCGTGGCCCAGATGCAGTTCGACATGTACCACGCCTACACGGTCGACGAGCACACCCTGCGCTGTCTTGCCAATTTCTATCGGTTGCGGGACCGGACGGTGGACGAGGAGCTGCCGCTGGCGCGGGAGGTCGCGGGCAAGATCTCCGCCTTCCGGGCCTTGTGCGTGGCCCTGCTTCTGCACGACGTCGCCAAGGGCTCGGGCGAGGATCACTCGGTCGCGGGCGAGCGCATCACCCGGTCGCTCGGGCAGCGCTTCGGCCTCGAGGAGGAGGAGGTCGACACCGCCGCCTGGCTGGTTCGGCACCACATCGCCATGTCCGACATGGCGTTCAAGCGGGATGTCGAGGACGACCGCACGATCGCCGACTTCGCCGCCCTCGCGCAGTCGGTCGAGCGCTTGCGCCTGCTGTTCCTGTTCACCATCGCCGATATCCGCGGCGTCGGCCCCGGGCGCTGGTCGAGCTGGCGGGGAACCCTCCTGACCGCGCTCTACCGGCGCACCGAAGCCGTCCTCATCGGCGAACTCGACACCACCGTGCGCGGCCCCCGGGTCGAGGCGGCCCAGGCAGCCGCCCTTGCCGCGGCTCCGGCCGCCGATCGCGCGGGTCTCGATCACCTCGTGACGGCGGCCCCCGCCGGCTACTGGCTGAGCTTCCCGGCCGCCATCCACGCGGCCCATGCCGGTCTGCTGCGCGGCGCCCTGGAAGCGGAGCGGCCGCTCACCGTCGATATCGAGGTCGAGCCGGAGAGCGGGGTGAGCCAGGTCACGGTGCATGCCGCCGACCATCCCGGGCTGTTCTCCCGGCTGGCCGGGGCCCTTGCGGTCGCCGGCGCCAGCATCGTCGACGCCAAGATTTTCACGCTGGCCGACGGGTCGGCGCTCGATATCTTCCACGTCCAGGACGCGGCCACCGGCGGCACGATCGACGATGGCGAGCGTGGCGAGCGCATCAGCCGCGCTATCGAGCGGGTCCTGACCGGCGATCTGAAGCCGGAACTGGAAATCGCGAAGCGCCTGACCACGCTCGGCACCCGTTTCCAGGTCTTCCACGTGCCGCCGCGTGTCCTGGTCGACAACGACGCCAGCACCACCCACACCGTGATTGAGGTCAACGCCCGCGACCGTGTCGGCCTGCTGTTCGATGTCACCAGGTGCCTGACGCGCATCGGCCTGCAGATCGGTACCGCCAAGATCTCGACCTACGGCCTGCGCGCCGTCGACGTCTTCTACGTCAAGGACGTCTTCGGGCTGAAGGTGACGCACGAACAGAAGCTGTCCCAGGTGCGGTCCGCCCTGATCGACGTTCTGCGCAGCGAGGCCGGCTGATCGGGCAGGCTGGCTGGGCAGGCTGGGCGGGCGGCCCCGACCGGCGGCCCCGTCAGGCCGGCTTCGGCATCGCGGCTTCGAGCGTCCTTTTCAGATCCTCGCTGCCGAACGGCTTGATCAGGAACGCGGTGAAACCGGCCGCCTTGCCCGCCGCACGGTAGTCGTCGGGTTCGTCCGCCGACATCGCGATCAGCGCCGGGGCAGCACCCGACGGATAGCGC
>CAYNIS010000470.1:0-3093 GCA_964397055.1 uncultured Rhodospirillaceae bacterium
ATCAGCGCCCTCAGGGGAATCCCCCGTGAGAGTCGCCATCAGCGGGAGCTGGTATGAGCCGGGACGACGCGATTGGCCGGGTGATGGGTGTCTTCCGTGACCATGGCTATGACGGCGCCAGCCTGACCCGGCTTCAGGCGGCGACGGGCCTCAGAAGCTCGTCCCTCTACAACTACTTCCCCAACGGCAAGCGCGACATGGCCGCCGCCGCCCTGGCCCATGCCGAATACCTGCTCGCCGAAACCGTGATCTGCCATCTGAACGGCCCGGGCTCCCTGGCGGATCGGCTCCGCCGGTTCTCGACCGCGATCGCCCGCTTTTATGAGGATGGTGCCGCCTCCTGCCTTCTCGACGTTCTGGCGGTGGGAGAGGCCCGGGGCCTGTTCACCGCCGAACTCGCATCGGCCACCCGCGGCCTCCTCGGCGCGCTCACCGCGCTCGCCGAGGAGGCGGGGGCAACGCCGGAACAGGCGTTTGCGCGCGCAGAGGAAGCCCTGGCGGCCATCGAAGGGGCGCTGGTGCTGTCGCGGGCGTTGGGCGACACCGGCCCGTTCGAGCGGGCGCTCGACCGGCTGCCCCGACTGCTCCTGGCCCCAACGCTCTTGGACGGGGCGCTGCCGGACGCGGCGGCGACGTCGTCCTGCGACTGCCACGACAAGGGCAAGACCCGCTGATAGGGCGATGGCTGATAGGTTGGTGCCTGATAGATTGGTGAGCGCGCGATACATCCCGGGAGCAACGACCGTGCGAACTGTCCTCGTGGCCCTGATGACCCTGGCGGCGGCGCCGGCAGCGGGGATCGAATTCGATCTGCCGGTCGACTGCGCCATGGGGGCTGTCTGCACCGTCCAGAATTATGTCGACCATGACCCCGGCCGGGGGCGCGTCGACTATGCCTGCGGTCGGTTGAGCTATGACGGTCACGACGGCACCGACATCCGTGTTCCGGACCTGGTCACCATGCGCCAGGGCGTCGCTGTGGTGGCGGCGGCCCCGGGGCGGGTGGTCGGCGTGCGCGACCGGGTGCCCGACGAGATCATGACCGATCCGGCCAAGGTCGAGGGGATCGAGGCCGGCAACGGGGTCGGCATCGACCATGGCGACGGCTGGTTCACCCAGTACAGTCACCTGAGGCTCGGCTCGGTCGCGGTCGAGGTCGGTGACGAGGTGGAGGCCGGTGATCTTCTGGGCCTGATCGGCCTGTCGGGGAGGACCGAGTTCCCGCATCTGGAATTTGCCGTGCGCTTTCAGGATCGGCCGGTCGATCCGTTCGTCGGGCTGGTCCCGTTCGACGATTGCACGGATGCGCGCGAGCCCCTGTGGTCGGATGCGGCCCTTTCCGATCTCGACTACCAGGAAACCGGCCTCCTGATTGCCGGCTTCGCCACCGGACCGGTCGAGGGTGGGGACGCGCGCACCGGCCTTCACGCCTTGCGCCGCTTCCATCCGGCATCGCCGGCGCTGGTGATGTGGGTGGACCTGTTCGGCACGATGGCCGGCGACCGTCACCGGTTCGTAATCACCGGGCCGGGCGGAGCCGAGGTCACCCGTTCCGAAACCGCACAGGACGAGAGCCAGGTCAGCCGTTTCGTCTTCGCCGGGCGCCGGCGGCCGGACGGCGGCTGGGCACCGGGCGAATATACGGGGCGGTATCGGCTGGTGCGCGATGGTGAGACGGTCATCGACTACGCCAGCGGCTTCGAGATCGAGTGATCCTTGCCGCCGCCCGACCGATCCCGTACCGTTCGTCCCAACGCGGGTGTAGCTCAGTGGTAGAGCACGTGCTTCCCAAGCTCGGTGTCGAGGGTTCGATTCCCTTCACCCGCTCCATTTCCCAGATCATGCGGTGACACCCAGGGGGCTGACGTCAGGCCGCCCTCTGCCGATGTCTTGCGATACCGGCGGCGATCAGGCCGTAGATTGAGAACACCACGACCCCGAACGCGGCGATCTGGTGGAGGGCGATCCGGTCGCCCAGGAAGACCACCGCCAGCACCATGGTGAGTGCCGGCCACGGTGTTGCGATCGAACTCGCCAGCGACACGTCGATGTGGCGCACCGCGTAGAACCAGACGATCAGTTCCAGGTACTAGGCGAAGCCCATCAGCGCGCCGAAGGCGAGGAAGTCGCCCCGCAACATGTCGCCCGCAAGCGATGGCGGGGCCAGCGCCGGCAATGTCGCCCCGAGGACGAGGGCCGACACGACCACGCGGAACAAGGTGACCTGGGCCGGCGTGATCGGCGTCGATCCGAGTTCCTCCTTGATCATGACGTGCGCGATGCTCCAAAGGAACGGCACGCTCAGGGCGACCAGGAACCAGGGCGACACGCCTTCGATCCGCCAGGTGCCCCCGGTGCCGAGGTAGTAAAGGGCGGTGATCATCAGCCCGGTGAGCGCCAGTTCGATCGGTGTCTTGCGCCGTTTCAGGAACAGCGTTTCCCACAGGATCGCGAACAGCGGATAGGCCTGGATGGCGATCGCCGCATTGACCGCCCCCGCGCGCTCGACCCCCAGCACATAGGCATAGGTCGACAGCCCGAACATCGCCCCGGTGGCGACCGCAACCAGGCCGACGCGGCGCCGGACCCGCGGTTCGACCGTGGCCGAGAACAGCCCGCGCTGATCCGAGCGGAGTTCGACCAGCACCAGCGGCAGCGCGAAGAGCGATTGCCAGACGGACAGCGCAAACGCGAATCCGAGGGCATCGAAATCCGGCGGCCGGCTGTTCGCGATGATTGGCATGGTGCCGAGGATGAGAAGGCACAGGACGGCGAGGGCCGCCCCACGCGTGGGCTGGGGGGTTACCATGGCGGCATATCAATCCGATAAATGATCTCAGTGATCCGAGTATTGACTTGAGAATTGCTACCGCAAACGAGATTATTGATCTCATGGCAATATGGCTTCCCGACCTCTCCGGCCGTCGCGGGCCGAAATACCTGCAGATCGTCGATGCCCTGGCGGAGGATCTTGCGGCCGGCCGTCTGGCGCCGGGGACAAGGCTGCCGCCGAACCGGGAGCTCGCCTACCGGCTCGGCGTTTCGGCCAACACCACCAGCCGCGCCTATGCCGAGGGCGTTGCCCGGGCGCTT
>CAYNIS010000471.1:0-3089 GCA_964397055.1 uncultured Rhodospirillaceae bacterium
AGGACACGCCGGCGAGCACGCACGCCGCGATCGCGGCAATCTCGAACGGGATCAGGGCCAGGACCGCCAGCGTCAGTGCCGTGCCGATGGTGCCGACGGCAACCAGGTGATCGGCGCCCAGAGCCGCTTTCAGGCGCGGCAGCAGGACGGCCCCGCCGACCGCACCGGCACCGATCGCCCCGACCATGGCGCCATAGAGGCCGGGGCCGCCCGCCAGCATGTCGCGCGCGATCAGCGGCAAGAGGGCCCACAGGGCGCTGGCGAACAGGAAGAAGGCGGCGGCCCGGACCAGCGTCCATTTCAGCGGGCGGTTGGCGGCGGCATAGCGCAGGCCGGAGGCCATCGCCCCGACCACACGTTCCGGCGGCAGGCGCCCGGCGGCCTTCGGCGGCGGTCGCCACCAGACGAGTGCTGCGATCACCGCGAGGTAGCTTGCCGCGTTGACCGCGAACGGCCAGGCGATCCCGGCTGCCGCGATCAGTGCCCCACCCAGGGCCGGCCCGATCGCGCGCGCGATGTTGATGCCGACGCTGTTGAGCGCCACGGCCGGCTGCAACTCGCTCCTCGCGACCAGGCTCGGGACGATCGACTGCCAGGCCGGTGCCAGGAGGGCCGCCCCGACCCCCATCAGGAAGGTATAGAGGAGGAGCCCCAGGGCGCTCGCCTGATCCGCCGCGACCACCGCGGCGAAGGCACCGGACGTGACCATCAGGGCGGCCTGGACGGCGATCAGCAGGCGCTGCCGGTCGACGATGTCGGCGATGGCGCCGGCCGGCAGGGCGAGCAGGAACATCGGCAGCGTGGTCGCCGCCTGGACCAGGGCGACCATCGCCGGCGCCGGGGCGAGGCTGGTCATCAACCAGCCCGCGCCGACGTCGTTCATCCAGGTGCCGGTCGCGGAGACGATGCCCGCGGCCCACAGGACCAGGAACACACGGTTGCCCAGCGGCGCCCATGGCGAGGCCGCCGCGTCCTTGCTCGTCGCTTCGACCATGTCCGTCTCCGTTGGGCGTGGGCGCCAAAGAGGACCGGGCGCTCCGTGGGCGAGCCGTCCTGTCGGCGGCAGAGGTTTAGACGGCTTCCGCCATCCGGGCACGGGCCCCGATTGCGCCATCGCGGCGAAACTTGCGCGAAAGTGCCCTATCCCAGGTGGCGTACCCGGAAACCCGCCGGACTCTCGCCATACGCGCGGCGAAAGGCCCGCGTGAAGCCGGAGGTCGACCGGAACCCGACATCATGGGCGATCAGGGCGATGGCGCGGTCGCCGCCGGCAAGGCATCGGCTCGCCCGTTCGAGCCGCCGCCGGGTCACGAACTGGTGCGGCGTCAGCCCGGTCGAGGCCTTGAAGGCGCGCACGAAGTGGAACGGGCTGATGCCTGCGACCGCCGCCAGTTCCGGGATGCTTAGGACAGCGCCGAGATGGGCCTCGACATAGTCGACGACCCGGTTGAGGCGGTAGGGGCTGAGTGCCAGGCGCGGCGCCAGCGGCAGCAGCACCGGTGCCTCCCGATCCCGGGGTTGGGCGAGCAGCCGCTTCAGCCTGAGCGCCAGCGCCATTTCCAGGTGGTCGGCGAGCAGCCGATCGGACGCGTCCGGGCCGATGTCACCCAGCGCCAGCAGCATCTGCTGGATCAGCGGGTCCTTCATCTGCAGGCGCGGCTGGCTGAGCGCGCCCGCTTCCAAGACGTCATCCGCGAGGGACACCGGCATGGCGGCGAGAAGGAAGCTGGCCGACGACCAGTCGACCAGATGGCCGACCCCGGCGGGCACGAACTGCAGGTGGCCGGGGTCGAGGGCGAGGCGGCGCGCCGGACGTCCGTCGATCGCGAACGCGACCGGCGGTGCCGGTGCCAGGGTCAGGCCGATCAAATGGGTATCGGCCCGGAACTCGGCCGCGTCGGTCGAGTTCCGGAACCGCTGGACCGCAATCGCCATCGCCGTCGTCAGGCGGCCTTTGCCATGTTGCGCAGGACGTAGTGCAGGATGCCGCCATTGCGGTAGTAGTCGAGCTCGTCCAGCGTATCGATCCGCGAGAGGACCGGCACCTCCGTCACCGAGCCGTCGGCCTTGGTGATCTTGAGGGTGAGCTTCGCCCGCGGGGTCATGCCGTCGATGCCGGCGATGTCAAAGGTCTCCGACCCGTCGAGGCCGAGGGACTTGCGATCCGTGCCCGCGTCGAACTGCAGCGGCAGCACGCCCATGCCGACCAGGTTGGACCGGTGGATACGTTCGAAGCTTTCCGCCACAACGGCCTTGACGCCGAGCAGGCGGGTGCCCTTCGCCGCCCAGTCGCGCGAGGAGCCGGTCCCGTATTCCTTGCCGGCGATGACCACCAACGGCGTGCCCGCTTCCATGTACTTCATGGCCGCGTCATAGACCGGCATGGTCTCTCCCGCTGGCATCAGCTTGGTGATGCCGCCCTCGGTCCCCGGCAGCATCTCGTTCTTGATGCGGATGTTGGCGAAGGTGCCGCGCATCATGATTTCGTGATTGCCGCGCCGCGCGCCGTAGGAGTTGAAGTCCTGCGGGCGGATCTGGAAGCCGACCAGGTACTCGCCCGCCGGCGACGCCTTGGCGATGGAGCCAGCCGGGGAGATGTGGTCGGTGGTGACGCTGTCGCCAAGGATCATCAGCGCGCGCGCGCCGGCGATGTTGCCGGTTTCCGGCAGTTCCGGGGTCAGCCCGTCGAAATAGGGCGGGTTCTTCACATAGGTGGAGCCGTCGTCCCAGCTATAGGTCAGGCCCTCGGCGGTCTTGATCTCCCGCCACTGTTCCGGCCCCTGAAAGACGTCGGCGTAGCGGGTGCGGAACATGCCCGGGGTCAGTGCCGCCCCGACCGTGTCCGCGATCTCCTTGTTGGTCGGCCAGATGTCCTTGAGGTAGACGGGCTGGCCGTCCGACCCGGTGCCGATCGGGTCCCGGGAGAGGTCGATGTTGAGCGAGCCGGCGAGCGCGTAGGCGACGACCAGCGGCGGGGAGGCGAGGTAGTTCGCCTTGATGTTCGGGTGGATGCGGCCTTCGAAGTTGCGGTTGCCCGACAGGACGGCACCGGCGACCAGGTCGCCCGCTTCGATCGCCTCGACAATCGG
>CAYNIS010000472.1:0-3088 GCA_964397055.1 uncultured Rhodospirillaceae bacterium
GGTGGCAACCGCCGGGTGGGGGTCGGGGCGGCTCGCAGCCCCCATCCGCCCTCGCTGGGGCTCGGGCACCTTCCCCCGGAGGGGGAAGGCTGGTCCGCTTCCCCCTGGAGTGTTTCTTCTAGGTGGGGGCCGGGCCGGCTGGCAGCCCCCATCCGCCCTCGCTGTGCTCGGGCACCTTCCCCCGGCGGGGGAAGGCTGATTCACCTCCCCCTCGGGGGAGGTCGGCGGTGGCAACCGCCGGGTGGGGGTCGGGGCGGCTCGCAGCCCCCATCCGCCCTCGCCGGGGCTCGGGCACCTTCCCCCGGCGGGGGAAGGAGGAATTCGTTAGCGGGCTTTCTGGTAGGCTTGCCCCATGGTCGGGCGAACCGCCGTTGATCGGCGAACACAGGCGCGGGCGCTCGGATTGCGCCGCGCGATGACACCCTGGGAAGCGAAGCTGTGGCAGCGGCTTCGCGGCAACGCCCTGGGCGGGCACCATTTCCGCCGTCAGCATCCGGAGCCGCCCTATGTGCTCGACTCCGCGTGTCTTTCGGCGCGCTTTGCGGTGGAGGTCGACGGTGGCCAGCACACGGCGTCGGCGGATGCCGCCCGTGACAAGCTTCTGATCGCACGCGGTTGGCGGGTGTTGAGGGTGTGGAACCACTGGATCGATCGGGAGATCGACGCGGTGTGCCTGGCGATCCTGGCGGAGCTTGCGTCGCCGGATGGGACGCCGCGCGTGATCCGCCCGCCGCTTTAGCGGGGGTGTCTCGCCCCCATCCGCCCTCGCTGTGCTCGGGCACCTTCCCCCGGCGGGGGAAGGCTGGTCCGCGTGCCCCTGGAGTGTTTCTTCTGGGCGGGGGAAGGCTGATTTACCTCCCCCTCGGGGGAGGTCGGCGGTGCCAGCCGCCGGGTGGGGGCCGGGTTCGGGCCGGCTGGCAGCCTCCATCCGCCCTCGCGCGGGCTCGGGCACCTTCCCCCGGCGGGGGAAGGCTGGTGCGCGTCCCCCTGGAGTGTTTCGTCTCGGTGGGGGACGGCTTGATTCACCTCCCCCTCGGGGGAGGTCGGCGGTGCCAACCGCCGGGTGGGGGCCGGGCCGGCGGTCGATCGCCCCCATCCGCCCTCGCTGTGCTCGGGCACCTTCCCCCGGCGGGGGAAGGCTGGTCCGCGTGCCCCTGGAGTGTTTCTTCTGGGCGGGGGAAGGCTGATTTACCTCCCCCTCGGGGGAGGTCGGCGGTGCCAGCCGCCGGGTGGGGGCCGGGTTCGGGCCGGCTGGCAGCCTCCATCCGCCCTCGCGCGGGCTCGGGCACCTTCCCCCGGCGGGGGAAGGCTGGTCCGCCCCCCGCGTCGGGAAGGGCCGCGGCGCGCATTGACCAGGGCCGGCCATGAGGACAGGTTTGCCGTCGATCCCGATGACCGCTGGAACGACCATGACCGCCGCCGACCTCGCCGACACCACCAGCCAGGTGGCCGAAAACCTCGCGCGGATCCGCGCCGATATCGCCAGTGCGGCGGAGGCGGCGGGCCGCGACCCGCGCTCGGTCACCTTGATCGGCGTCTCCAAGGTGCAGCCGGACGACCGGATCGAGGCGGCCCTGGCCGCCGGCCAGCGCGTCTTCGGGGAGAACCGGGTGCAGGAGGCGAAACAGCGCTGGTCCGCCCGTCGGGATGCCTATCCCGACCTGCAACTGCACCTGATCGGCCCGTTGCAGACCAACAAGGTCAAGGATGCCGTCGCCCTCTTCGACGTCATCCACACCGTCGATCGCCCGAAGCTGGCGAAGGCGCTGGCCGACGAGATGCGCGCGCAGAACCGCCGCCTGCCCTGCCTGGTCGAGGTCAACACCGGGGAGGAAGCGCAGAAGCACGGCATCCTGCCCGGCGACGTCGACGCGTTCGTCGCCGCCTGCAAGGAGGACTATGCCCTCCAGATCGTCGGCCTGATGGCGATTCCGCCGTTCGACGACGAGCCGTCGCCGCATTTCGCGCTCCTGGCGGACATGACGAAGCGCCTGCAACTGCCCTGGCTGTCCATGGGAATGAGCGCCGACTACGACGTCGCGATCCGCTTCGGCGCCACCCATGTCCGGGTCGGCACCGCGCTGTTCGGGTCCCGCCAGAAGCCAACTGAACCGAAGCCAACTGAACCGAAGCCGGCCTGATCAGGGTTCCGGCCGCACTTCCAGGACGCAAGCGGGTCCGGCCCGCCGGAGGATCGCGGTCATGTCCGCGAGCGTGACCGCAACACAGCCCTCAGTCGGGCTGAAATCAGGGCGCGCCAAATGGAAGAAGATGGCGCTGCCGCGCCTGGGCTCCGGCGGATCGTCGTTGTACCCGAGCACCACAACCACGTCATAGACGTTGTCTTCGCGCCACAGTCGCTCATGGCCGGCGGCGAAGGGCAGGGTCACCAGGCGATTGTAGGCTGGGTCCGACGGGTCGTCGCACCACCCCATGTCGGGGGCGATCGGGATCAGCGGCAGCCGGGTTTCCGGTGCGGCGATGCGATCCGGGCGATAGAAGACCTGTCGCATCGGCCAGCGGCCGATCGGGGTCGCGCCGTCGCCCTCCCGCTTCACCTGGGCAAGGCCGCCATGGCCGAGGGCTGCCCGGCACCGGCCGCCGGGCCAGGTCGCGACACCGTCGGCGCCGACCGAAACCAGAGGCGGGCTTGCGGTCACGAGGCGAGGTCCAGCGCCGGCGGCATCTGCGGGGCGGCGCGGCCGCTCCGGCCCATCGCCTCGTATTTGCGGAGCGCGTCGGCAATGGCATCCGGCAACTGGTTCGGGTCGATGCCCGATCCCTGGGGCAGGGTGATCGGGCCGTTTCCGGAACGGGTCGGCGCCGGCTGTGGCGGCGCACCCGGTTCCGCCGCCGCCGGCGCGCTGACCGGTTCCGGCAGGCGGATCGGCTGAGACCGGCCACCGGAAGCCGCTGGTGGCGCGGCGGGCGCCGGGAACGGAACCGGGGCGGCGACCGGCTGTGCTGGCGTGGGAGCGGTCCGTGCGGCGATCTCGGCCTGGACCTGGGCCTGGATTTCGGGTTTCAGCGCCGCCGGTTCCAGCGGGTAGATGTCGACGACCAGGGGATCGCCATCGTCGGCCTCGGC
>CAYNIS010000473.1:0-3075 GCA_964397055.1 uncultured Rhodospirillaceae bacterium
GGCGTCGTCGCCAAGGCCGAGGGTGAGCCGGGCCGCCGCAAGGGCGATGTCGCCAATGCCCCGGTACGGCTCCTCCCGGGCGAGCCGGTCGGCAAGGTCGACAGCCCGGTCGATCTCCCCGGATTGGGGCTGGATTGTCAGATCTGACATGTACGGTCTCCCATACATCCGACCGCGACCCGCCCCGCGCACGGGGCACGGGGCGGGCCAGGTCGGTACGATCATCGGTCGGGGGTCACCGGGCCTGAGGGATCAAGCCCGGTGAGGAATGGCCCCCGGTTAGGGGTGGCCCCCGGTTAGGGATGGCCCCCGGTGATGCCGGACGGCGGTGTCAGGCGGCCTTTCCGGCGTCCGCCGGCTGGTCGAGGACCGGGCCGGCGAGGGCGGCGGCGGTCTTGATCTCGATCTGGCGCGGGCGGTGTGCTTCCGGCACGACGCGGATCAACTCGACGGTCAGGAGCCCGTTCTCCAGCCCGGCCCCGGTCACCTGGATGTGGTCGGCCAGCTGGAACTTCCGCTCGAACGCGCGGCCAGCGATGCCACGGTGGAGAAAGGTCTTGCCCTCGGTGTCGCCGTTCATCTTGCCGCGGATGACGAGCCAGCCCTCGGCCGCCTCGATCTCCAGGTCGGCTTCACTGAAGCCGGCCACCGCCATGACGATCCGGTAGTCGTCGTCGGCGACCTTTTCGATGTTGTACGGCGGGTAGGCGAGGGCGCTGTCGTCGATCCGCATCGCGCTGTCGAGGGCGCGGGTCAGACGGTCGAAGCCGATGGTCGAGCGCATCAGCGGGGTCAGGTCATAGGTACGCATTGATATCCTCCGTTCATGAGCGATATCGGCGCGAGGCCTCAGGCCGAGGTCATCGTCGACGCCCCTCGATGAGGCTGCGCCTGGGTTGCCAGCGGATCCCCGAACAGGGACCCGGTTTTCGCCGGGCCCGATCATCGGCGCCCGACATCCCATCAAGTGGAAAGCGCGTCTGGCACTTCAAGAGGGGGAGTGCCAATGCCCGCACAGGCCGGTCCGTCGGCCGGCGGGTCGCCGGTCACACGAACCCGTCAGTCGGCCGGCAGGTCGCAGACGACCAGATGATTGGCGGTGAGCGAGCCGACCACCAGGCGGCCGTCGTCGATCACCGCCGTGGTCGCGGCGGACATCAAGGACCCGTCGTCCTGGAACAGGGTCTCCACTTCACCGGTCGCGACATCGACCGCGTCGATGCGCGATCGCACGGTCTCGATCCCCGGTGTCCCCGCGTAGTAGAGGGCGAGCCGGAACAGGTTCGGCAGCACGGCGACCAGTAGCCGGCCGTCCGGCGCCCAGGAGAGGTTGTCCGGGCTGTCTCCGATCGCGATCCGATCGATCGGATCGACCGCGTCGGTCGCCCGCTCAAGGCTTTCCCGGTCGTAGACCAGGACCTCGTTGCCGCGCGTGGCGGAGACGAAGATGCGGTCATCGACGCCGGGCGGCCCGAGGGCGAGCCCGTTCGCGTGCGCGATGCCCGTCGCCACCGCGCGGACGCGGCCTCGCTCGGCCACGATCAGGTTGCCGCCGGCCGTGCCGGTGACATCCTCCACCACCGCACCGACCGCGTCGCAGGCGGCCCGGTCGTTGGAAACCAGAACGCGGTCCGGTCCCAGCAGCAGCACGTCATTGGCGCGGCAAACTGCCGCATCCTGGATCGGTAACGACCTTTCCAGGCGGCCGGTGCCGTTGAGGTGCAGGACGTCGATCGCGTTGGCCTGGCCCGGGCGCCGGCGCACGGCGGCGGCCCACAAGCTGCCATCGTCGGCACGCGCGACATCGACCCCGTGGGGATAGGCGGCGGGGTCGGTGAGCGGCTTGACCGGCGGGATGGTGCCTGCCGCGAGCACGCCTGCCTCGACCAGGCGGAGATAGCCCGGCGGCCCGTCCGAGAGCCTTGCGCCGCGGTCCCCGCGCGGGTGGCTGGCAAGCAGGATCAGCCCCGAGTCGGGGTCGATCGCCATGTCCTCGACGAAAAGGCGGTCATCGGGACCCGGCGCGATCGCCCGGCAACTGTGTGCGGTCATGTCGGGCGGCTCGACCAGCGCCTGGACGTCGAGCGCCATGCACGTGGCCCACATCGCGGCCACGCCGCCGGCGGCGGCGGCGAGGCGCCGGGGTGTTACGATCCCCCACCATGACGAAGACGAGCTAAGCGACACGAGACCCCCCATCCTCATCCCGTTCGCATATCGGCCGTACGATATTGCGGCATCGGTCCCCCCGAACCGGTCCTGCAACAACATCGATCCCCTTGGGCGCTTATCACAAATGTCCTACCTAAACGAGGCGGGGACACGGGTACGCGTGAAAGAGGCATTCCGATCGAAGCCGTAAGCCTGGAGAATGAGGGCCAGGGTGGCCCGGGCGAGGACCGGGACGACCCCTGGGGCGCGCTGATGGCGGCCGCGCAAGACGGCGACCAGCGCGCCTATCGGCGCCTCCTGACCGAACTCACACCGTTCCTCCGGTCGGTTCTGCGCACCGTGGCGGAGCCTGAGGACGTGATCCAGGACGTGCTCCTGACCGTCCATCAGGTTCGGCACACCTATGATCCGTCGCGGCCCTTCAAGCCCTGGGTGACGGCGATCGCGCGGCGCCGGGCGATCGACCGGTTCCGCCGTCAGATGCGCCGGTCGGTTCAGGAAACAGAACTCGACGACACCCATGAAACCATCGCCGACAGCGGGGCGAAGCAGAGAGAAGAGGACATTCTTGTGGCACGCGACGCCGCCCGGGCGATCGCCGCTTTGCCGCCGGGACAGCGCCAGGCAATCGAACTCGTCAAGGTTCGAGAGCTGTCGCTGAAGGAGGCATCGGCGGAAACCGGGTTGTCGGTCTCGGCGCTCAAGGTGGCCGTGCACCGCGGGATGAAGGCTTTGCGCGTGGCCCTCGGGCTGAACGCCGACAGGAGCTAGGACGAGAGAGGATGGACCGGACCGATCTCCTGATCGATGCCCTTGCGGCGGACCTGCGTCCGACGCGGCGGCTGTGGCCGCCCGCGATCCGGGCCGGCCCCGTGGTCAGCATCGCCAGCGCGTCGTCCTCGC
>CAYNIS010000474.1:0-3061 GCA_964397055.1 uncultured Rhodospirillaceae bacterium
GTCCCGGCCATCGGCTTGCCCTTGGCCATCTGCCGCCCCGGGCCGCTGGTCGCGGCACGCCTGCGGGCCCGGCGTTCCTGGTAGGCGGGATCGGCCTCCCGCGCGGCGTGGTCGATCGCCTGGGCGGCGATGCTGTGCAGGTGCGGGCGCACGAGATCAAGGAGCAGGTCGACATCCTGCTCCGCCATCTGGACCAGCCGGTTCTGAGCCGCGCGCCGGCTGAGCCCGCCGGAGGCAACCGCCTCCGCGATCTTCGCCTTGAGGCGTTCAGAGGTCACTCCAGCCCCCCTCTCTATCCACTGCGATGGATCAACCGGATCAGCCGTGCATCATGCCCGGCTCTCCCGGCCAAGGCCAGCAGTCACTGCATGGGTGAGAAGCCGGTCGGTTTCAGGATGCGGCTCTCCATCCGGGTCACGTATTGCGCCGCCCTTGCGCGGAACGCCTGCCATGCGGGGTCCGCTTCGAGGGCGGCCCGCCGCGCCTCCCGATCGCCCGCACTCTCATAGCGCCAGATGTGGACGACCTGGTTCACCGTTCCGGTGTCGGTCGTAAAGAAGCCGACCAGTTGGCCCAGATGGCCGGTCTGGATCGCCATGCCCTCGGCGACGTAGAGGTCGAGATAGGCTCGCACGAAGGCCGGCTGAACGTCGTAGATGCGCAAATCCAGGATCATCTGACATGGCTCCGCCGGTTGTCGGTCGGCCCGGCATCGACGGCATGTATCGGTTCCATCGCCCTGGCCGACCGCTCTTGTCCCCGATGCCCGATCATGCTGGGCTCGACGGCGATTGGACAGCGCATCGTCGCAAAGGAACCCGCCCCATGATGATCCACATCTTCTCCGACCTGATCTGCCCGTGGTGCCTGATCGGCAAGCGCCGGCTGGAATCGGCCCTCTCCCAGCGGCCGGACGTCGCGGCCAAGGTCATCTGGCAACCGTTCCAGTTGAACCCGGACATGCCGCGCGACGGCTTCGACCGTCAGCAGTACATCGAATGGAAGTTCGGCGGGGCCGAGCGGGCCAAGACGTTCTACAAGCGGATCGAGGATACGGCGGCGGAGGACGGCATCGAGATGCATTTCGACCGGATCAGGCGCACCCCCAACACCATCGACGGCCATCGCGCGGTCCTGTTCTCCGCCGGCCGGGGCAAGGCGGACGAGATGACCGAAAGCCTCTTCCAGGCCTATTTCCAGGATGGCGAGGACATCGGCGATCGCGATCTCCTGGTGGAGAAAGCCGCCGCCCTCGGGCTCGACCGGACCGATGTCGCGGACTACCTCGGTTCCGATACCGACGTCGACCTCATTCGAGAGGTCGATCTTTCCGCACGTCGGGGCGGTGTTGATGGTGTTCCGTGCTTCATCATCGAGAACAAATACGCGGTCCAGGGGGCCCAGCCGCCGGAGGTCCTGGTCGACGTCATCGACCGCATCCGGGAACTTGAGGCGGCCGGGCCGGTGGATGCCGGCGGCTGAACAGCTGGCCTTCGCCGCCGCTCTCATCGCCGGGCTTGTCGGTGCGGCTGCGCCAGCGGCCGCCGCGGAACGGATCGGTCCGGAAGCCTGGCAGCGGGTCGATCTGCCCGACCATGAGCCCAACCGCTTCGACATCGCGCGCGACGGCACGATCACGGTCGTGTCGGCGGATAGTGTCTCGCTCCTCGTCCACGAGGTCATGGGGACCAGCGAAGCGGCGACCCGGTTGACCTGGGAATGGCGGGTGGAGGAGCCAGGCCCGCTCTCCGATCTTCGCGTCAAGGGGGCGGACGATCGTCCGGTCGCCGTTCACGTCTGGTATCCGGATCCCGATCCCGGGCTGCTGGGACGGATCGGCCTGGGCCTGAGGAGCATGGCCGGCGTGCCCACGATCGGCCGGGCGATCACCTATGTCTGGGGCGGCAAGGAGCCCGCCGGCACCCGCTTCGACAGCCCGTTCCTGGACAATGGCATCGTCATCGTCCTGCGCGCCCACAGCACGCCGACCGGCGAGTGGCTGAGCGAAACCGTCGACATCGCCGCCGATTTCGAGGCGGCATTCGGGGAACCGCCGCCGCCGCTGGGCTTCGTCGCGATATCCGCGGATGCGGACGATCTCGATGGAGAGACGCATGCCCAGGTCCGGCGCGTGACCCTGGTCCACCCCTGATGTCGGCGAGGCCGTGATCGCATCATCCGTTGCCGTGGTCATTCCGACCCTGAACGAGGTGGCGCGCATCAGCGCCCTCGTCGGTGCCCTTGTCGCGTCGGGGGCGGAGGTCGTGGTCGCCGACGGCGGTAGCTCGGATGGTACGCCTGAAGCGGCCGCGGCGGCCGGTGCAAGGGTCATCGCGTGCGAACGTGGGCGCGGCCGACAGCTTGCCGCCGGGGCGAAAGCCGCGCGCGGCGACATCCTGTGGTTTCTCCACGCCGACTGTGTCCCCGCTCCAGGAGCCGTGGCCGCGATCCAAACGGTACTGGGCAGGCATCCATCCCTGGTCGGGGGCAACTTCCGCCTGGTCTTTGACGGTGACAGCGACTTCGCCCGCTGGTTGACCGGCTTCTACGAGACGCTGCGCCGCCGGCGCCTCTACTACGGCGACAGCGGCGTTTTTCTGCGTCGGGCTGCCTATCTGGCGATCGGTGGCATCCCGGACCGGGAGATCATGGAGGATGTGGCGTTCGTTCAGGCGCTCGAAAGGCACGGGCAGACCGCCTGCCTGACCGACCCGGCCCTTGTCACCTCGTCCCGGCGCTTCGCGGGACGGCGCAGCCGGGACATCGTCGCCGGCTGGCTCGTCATGCATGCGGGCTACTACCTCGGCGTACCCGACGGCTGGCTCGCGGCCTACTACGACAGCGAGCGCCGCCGCCATGGCGGCGGCCAAAAGGCCGGGGGTCAGCGCGCCGCCTAGTCCCCGCTCGCGGTATCGTTCAGGCTCCAGTCGTATTCGTGCCCGTCGATGTCCCGGGCCTCCGCCAGGCGCTGGCGCAGCTCAGGCTCCGCATAGCGGCGGAGATGGGCCAGGATGTCGGCGTCATCCTCGCCGAAATCGTCCTCGAACCAGAGGTAGATCTT
>CAYNIS010000475.1:0-3038 GCA_964397055.1 uncultured Rhodospirillaceae bacterium
GCCGTGCCGAAGCCGCCGGCGGCACCGGGCGTTGGCGACGGTCGGGTGAAGCCGCGGACCCCACCCGGCCATGCCATCCTGAAGCGGATGGAGGCGGATACCGGCATCCGCGGGTTGGTCGCTGACCGCCAAGCGCGTGACGAAGCCCGTGCGGATTGGGCGATCCGGGGAGACCTCGCGAGGGCCGAACCGCATCGCGGTCCGACGCACAAAACCCACCCCTCTTCACCTCCCCACCTGGGGCCGGTGGTGCGAGCCCCCGCCCGCGGGCCCCGACCATCAGACGGGCCAGCAGGGACAGGCTACCGCGGCATGCCATTGCCGGACGCATCGCCCGGGTTGCGCCCACAAGAGGGGGCGCCGCTCCCCAATCTGAGGCCCGATCCCGACGAGCCGATCGATGATGATGAGTTTGGCTTCTGGCGGCGGGTGGCCGAGGGCGAAGTCGAGGGGGCGGAGCCGGCGCTCGGCATCACCATGCTCGGGTTGTTGGGGCTCGGGGCCGTCACTTTGGGGGCGGCCGGCTTGGGCTGGTACCGGAACCAGAGGGAGCTTTATCCGGACGGTTACCCGTCGGCGGACAGCTGGCCCGAGGTCGCGGGGCCGCCACGGACCGATGACCCCGACGACATCGAGCCGCCGCGCCGGGATCCGACCGATTGGACGGGGGCCTATCCGGGGGCGGCGGCAGCGGCCGAGGCGATGACGCCGGCGCCGGAGATCGAACGCCTGGGTGGCTTCATCCCCCCGGAATTCGACGTGCCGCCGGAATCGTTCCCGGAGGTCCGCAAGGACCCGCGCGACCTCACCACCGCCCACCCGCCGCCAGCCTATGTACCGCCCTTGGCCTTTCCCGGCGCACTGGCTGAAGAGCGTGGTCCGACCATCATGATTACGCCCATCCCCGAGGACGATTGGCGACACCTCACAATGGAGATGGCCGGAAGCCGAGGTAATGAAGATACTCGCGCCCATCTGGAGCTTGTTCGTGAGTGGATGCTGGATAAACTTCCAGCAGGATGGCGTCACACCCATGGCGGCCGTGATAGCCAGACTGGCGAAGAAAAGCCGGAGTTCTTCGTGCCTAGACCTGGACGCGAACTTGCGGGGCCACGTCACAGCACGGTCCGTAGCGCCCGCGCCGACCTGACGTTCACAAGCCCAGACGGCGCTCGGAGGATCCATGTTCAGACCATCGACCACTCTGGCCGTGGCTATGCCGATCCCCGAGAGCTGGCAAGTCAGCTGAGGATTCGTCAGGGGACCCGCGGTGATCCCCATGAGGGAACCCCTGACGACGTTGTCATCCTCATTCTGAAGCCACGCTAGACAGGTTCGTTGATCGCATGCATAGTCAGTGAGGGAAAGCAAAAATAGAAAGACAACCGATGACGGCCGCGTCCACCTGGGTCGCGATGACTTGGCGCGACGAAGTGGCGCTCGAACGGCTTGTCGCCGATCGGCTGCCTTCGGCTGTCTGGGTCGATCACGGGCGGCTTTCCTCCCGCGACCCACATGATCCGGGTTTTCAAGATGTCGTCAGGTCCGGTCTCCGAGCGGCGAGGACATTCGACGTCTGCCTCGGCATCCCGGAGCCGGGCTGGTTCCCGGAGATCGTCCAGCGCACCTCTAACCTTGACGGCGCTCTTTGGTATGGCGTGAGGATGCCGAAGGTTCATGTGTTCATCTATCGCTGCATCTGGTTCCATGGCCGGCCTGAGGCCGATCGAAGCACCGGCCCCAAATGGGCCTTTGATTACCCACTCTTGCGGTCGGGAGAGATTGTGGGAGCCTGGTCGTCAAAGGAGGACCAAAATGCGGCCTTCTACCGCGATGTGTGCCGACTGTTCAGGGCTATGGCTGTCCGTGGTGGATCTGGCTGGATAGCCCACGACGCCGCGCGCTACACCCAGGAGGCTCCCCGCCGGATGATCGACGGTTTTGCCGTTGTGCCGAAGGAAACGGAGGTCCCAAGACTTCCGGTCTATGACGGGACCGAGATGATGGACCGCGGTGATGGCGCTCTCAATCCAAACGTGATCGGACAGCCTGCCTGATCGGGCCATGCTGAAGAGCGGGGATCGAGGCAGGAGGAGGGATGATGCCGATTAAGCCGACGCCGGGTCAGTTGCGACGCATGAAGTATGTCGCGTTCGACGAGGGCGACCGGCGAGCGGCGTCGGCCGTCCTCGACGCCCTGATCCCGGAGGTTCGTTACACACACCGCTATTGGGACAAGTGGCCGGACGGTCGGGGCGGGACGGTCCGGCACGACCCCGACAATCCGGTCATCCCCTATATCGGCGGCCTGGACGATCCTTCCGCCCTTGTCGTCCACATCCACGAAGAGCCGGAGGGTTGGTTGCCGCAATGGGGGGAGATCGAGGACATCTCGACCTGGCGCTCGGACATGGTACCCGGCCGGCGTGCGCTGAATGCGCGGGCGCTGCCGCGCGTCACCTATGACAAGTACGACACGATCAAGGAGGAGCCGGGCAACCCGACCCCGCAGCGGCCCTGGGACAAGTCCCGCCCGCTGATCGCGGGCGAGTGCCATGAACCCGGTGCCCTCTGGTTCATCACCGAACCGCCCGACCCGAAGACCCTCGCCTGGTTCGACCGGGTGGTGAGGGCGCTGAAGCGGGTGTGTGTCAAGAAGTTCATCCAGCTTGACGCGCAGTCGAAGCAGCCGGTGAAGGAGAAGCGCTACGACCATCTGCTGTGCGGCTACGGTGTCGCCCGCTGGTGCCACGCCGCCCCCAACCGCTATGTCTACCAGTATCTCCTGCCGGTCCTCGACGCCTGACGGCGGCGGCTCCGTCCAAGTCCCTCCGGGCCGCCGGCATCACAATCTTATCACCGATAAGTTAGCTTGGTCTTCGGACCGAGGCCGGTTGCGCAAGACCGACCGGTCAGCCGTCGTCGCGGGGGCGGGAGCGGCCCTGCTTGATGCCGCTCCGGTGCGCCTTGCCCTCCAGCCGGCGGCGCTTGGATGCCAGGCTCGGCCGGGTCGGCCGGCGCGGCGCGACCGGGGTCGC
>CAYNIS010000476.1:0-3029 GCA_964397055.1 uncultured Rhodospirillaceae bacterium
GTGGAGGTCGAGAGCAGCGGCGTGGACGGGGCCGCGACCGGCCTTTCCGGCGGTGACGGCGGCTTCCTGGCCGATCTGTTCCCGCCCGGCTACGGGGTGTGGGCGGACGCGTCGTGGACCTTCATCGACAGCGACCGGCCGGGCGAGCCGTTCCGCGGCGACCAGCAGGTGGCGCTGTTCGGGATCGACACGCTGGTCACCGACAACCTGGTGCTGGGCGGCGTGCTGGGCGTCGACAACAGCCGGCTGGAATTCACCACCGACGACGGCGACTCCAAGGCGCTGGCGGGGTCGGTGACGGTCTACGGCGCCTATTCGCTGACCGACACCTTCTCGATCGACGGGTTGTTCGGCTACGGCCGGGCGGAGAATGACATCGAGCGGCGGCCGAGCCCGACCACCCGGTCGACCGGCGACGTCTCCTCCGACCGCTTCACCACCCGGCTGAACGGCAACGCGTTCTTCGGCGACGAGCAGCTGACGATGATCGCGACGGCGGGCGTGTCGTTCTCCTTCGAAGGGTTCGAGGACTACCGCACGTCGGACAACGTCACGGTCGACCCGGACCCGACACGGATCACCACCGTGCACCTGCAGGGCGACGTCTCCTACGACTTCGGCCCGGTGCAGCCCTTCGTCTCGGTCGGCTTCGACTATGACGCCGGCACCACCGACCCGTCCGCCGACCGCGACGCGCTCAACCTTGGCCTCGGCTTCCTCGCCCCGGTCACCGACAACATCACCGTCGGCGGCCAGCTGTTCACCGAGGTCGACCGCGAAAACGAAAGCCAGACCTCCGTCGGCCTCAACCTCCGCTACCAATGGTGACCGGTGCCGGTGCCTTGGGGCATGGTGCGGTTCTCGTCCCGTAGCTTCGAGGAACCTGTCGGATGACTGCCACAGCCGACGGATGCCGTCAGCCCGCCCGTCGCGGCTTCCTGAAGGCCGCGCTCGGCGGCGCCCTTGCCGGCACATTGCCGGGCGCGGCCGCCGCCCAGACGCCCGACCGCTTCGTCCTGCCCGACCTGCCCTATGCGCTCGACGCGCTCGAACCGGCGATCAGCCGGGAGACCATGGCGCTGCATCACGGCCGCCACCATGCGGGCTATGTCCGCAACCTGAACCAGCTGATCGACGGCACCCTGCTCGCCGACTTTTCGCTGGAGGAGATCATCGTCGCCTCCCAGCGCCGGGCGGAGGGGCCGGCCCTGTTCAATAATGCCGGCCAGCATTGGAACCACAGCGAATTCTGGCGGATGCTGAAGCCCGGCGGCGGCGGTGTCAGCCTGCCGGGTCGGCTCAAGCTCCAACTCGACGCCGATTTCGGCAGCTTCGACGGCTTTCGCGCGGCTTTCCTGGAGACGGCGAAGGGCCGCTTCGGCAGCGGCTGGGCGTGGCTGGTGATGGACCCGTCCGGCCGGCTGGTGACGGTGTCGACCGCCAACGGGGCGAATCCGCTGGTCACCGGGCAGATCCCGATCCTGGGCGTCGATGTCTGGGAACACGCCTACTATCTCGACTACCGCAACCGGCGCGCGGCCTATGTCGAGGCGGTGCTCGACGATCTGGTCAACTGGGACTATGTCGCCGCCCGGTTCGAGGCCAGCGGCGGCTGAGGCTGGCACAGCGGTCGCGCGCGCGGTCTCACGGCCTCAGCATGGCGGCGGTCGGGTCGTGTGCGCGATGGCCGGCCTGCGCCGCCGCGCGGGCGCGCACGGCATAGCAGTAGACACAACCATGCGGGCAGGTGTCGTAGGCGCCGATGTCGCGGGATTCGGCACACAGGCAGCCCGTGCGGTTGCCGCGCCGACGCGCCGTGAGCGGCCGGCCCGCGACGTCGGCCAGCCGTCCCGCATTGACGCATGCCGCCGCCGGCAGGCCGGTGTCGGCGAGGTCCGGTTGCGTGCACAAGGTGAGCCGCATGCCGTGCCGCGCGGCGATGGCCGAGAGATCGCGGGCGAGGGCCGCCTTCGCGTCCGGGTCCGGCAGCACCATCGCCGGGCCGCCGGCGCGGGCCAGCGCCCCGAGGTTCCGGCGGGTCTTGGCATAGGGCTCCATGAACGACGTCGCGACCTCGTCCGTCGCTCCTTCGAGTGCCATCGCCAGCTTCCCGAAGGTGGCCCGGTGCCAGTCGGCCGGGGTCGCGTCGGTGATCACGATCGGGTCGTAGCGCCAGACCATGGCGCGCGCGCCGAGCCGAGCCGCGGCCTTGCGGAAATCGGCGCAAACGTGCTCTGCGTCCGGTACCGAGCGTTCCAGCGCCCGGGGCAGCCCGGTGATCGAGTAATGCACCAGCGCCGGCTCGCCCCGCCGCTCGACGGCATCGAGTGCGGCGCCGAACGGCATCAGGTTCTTGGTCCAGAACACCCAGCCGGTGACCGCCCCCGGCGTCAGGTCGACCCGTGAGACCCGCCCGCCATAGGGATTGCGGACATCGGCATGGCCGGCCGTGAGGCGGGCCAGGAACCAGTCGCCGTAGAAGGCCGGAATGTCGGTGCGATAACTCGCGGAGATGATCACGTTGCGCTATCCATGGAGCCCTAGTGTCCTGATTCCGAAGTTCGCTGCCAGGGCGTGACCTTCGCGCTTGCGAACTTCGGAATCGAGAAGGACACTAGATTCAACGGGTTGCTAGTGTGACTCAGATCGAGAAGGTCGCACCCAACTTGCGGATAGAGCGATCGACCTTCTCGATCATCACACTAGAGCTGGATCCCGTCGCTTACCGCGATCGGTCGCCTTGATGATTGGTGCCGATTGACCCTGGGGCGGGCACACATCATGCCCCATATGGCTGATGGGTGACGGCCCGAAACCTGCTCCTCCGATCCTGGTGATCCCGCGATGTCGTTTCCGCCCCCTGAGGATCCGCGCTGGCCCTACAACGTGATCGGCAAGCCGAAGGACGGGGACGCCGAGGGCGACGCGTCCGGATCGGAGGGCGGCGACGACGGCCAGGTCATACCGTTCCGCCCGCGCCGCGACCCGGGCCCCGGGCGGCCGCCGCCGAAGCGACCGCAAAGCGGCGA
>CAYNIS010000477.1:0-3025 GCA_964397055.1 uncultured Rhodospirillaceae bacterium
TGCTCGGGCTCGCCGACCGCGTGCGGGTCTTCGACCTGATCGAAGCGGCGCTCGGCGGCCGGGCGGCCGATGCCCTCGGCCTGCTGGACGGTTTGCGCGCGGCGGGGGCGGACGCCGAAACGATCATCGGCGACCTCCTGGACCTGACCCACAGTCTGACCCGGCTCGCCGTGGTCGCGGATGCGGCAGTCGACCTCGCGCCGCCGGAACGTGCGCGCGCCCTGGACCTCGGCGGGCGGCTCGGCATGCCGCAACTGACCCGCACCTGGCAGCTTCTGCTCAAGGGCCATGGCGAGGTGCTGGCCGCCCCGATGCCGCACCAGGCGCTGGAAATGGTGATCCTGCGCCTCGCCTACGCCGCCGACCTGCCGCCGCCCGGCGATCTGGTGCGGCGCCTGACCCAGGGTGGACCCGGCGGCGAGCCCCAGCGGGCAAGCCCGGGTCCGGCGCCGGATCCGGGACGCCCGTCCGGCGCTGCGGCGGTTTCCGGTCGGGCCCTGGCCGCCGTCGCCACCATGTCGCCGGCACCCGCCGCTGCCCCGTCACCCGCGGCTGTTCCGGCACGCGCCGTTGTCGCCGAAACCGGCCGGCGGGCATCCCCAAGGTCCTTGCGGGAGGTCGTGCGCCTGGCCGAAGCCGCCCGCGACGGCCTGTTCGCGGCGGAGTTGCACCGCTTCGTCCACATCGTCCAGTTCGACGGCAGCCGGGGCGAAACCGGCCGCATCGACATGCGCCTCGCCGACGGCGCGCCGAACGATCTGCCCGCTCGCCTGGGCCGGGCGCTGGAGGGCTGGACCGGCCGGCGCTGGGTGGTGGCACTGACCAACGAGGCCGGGGCGCCAACCCTGGCGGAGGAGGACCGGGCGCGCCGGACCGCGGCCGAACAGGCGGCGTTCGAGCACCCGACCGTCGCCGAGATCCTGCGTCTCTTCCCCGGTACGGCGATCGTCGACCTGACCGGGGTCGAGGACGACGAACCGGCCCTTGGGGAGGCGGAGGCCGCGGCCGACGGGGTTGGGGATTTGGTCTACGACGACGCCCTCACCGCCTCCGACCTTGATAGCGACGACATTCTCGACCTGCTCGACTGAACGACCCCGGCCCTCGGCCTTTTCGACCCGGAACCCCGACGAAGAAGAAGACGCGATGAAGAACCTCGGCAATCTGATGAAGCAGGCGCAAGAAGCCCAGGCGCGCATGCAGGAGATGCAGGCGAAGATCGCCCAGATGACGGTTGCCGGCGAGTCGGGGGCGGGCATGGTGCGCGTCACCATGAGCGGGGCGGGCCAAGTGACCGAGGTCAAGATCGACCCCAAGCTCGCCGACCCCGACGACATGGAGGTGCTGGAGGACCTGGTCATGGCCGCGGTCAACGACGCGCGCGGCAAGGTCGACCAGGCGACCCAGGAGGAGACGAAGAAGGCGATGGGCGGGTTGCCGCTGCCGCCCGGCATGAAACTGCCGTTCTGAGGGCGGGATCGCAGACGGATGCGTATCGCGACCTGGAACATCAATTCGGTCCGGCTGCGCCGGCATCATGTCGAGCGCTTTCTGGAAGCGGCCGCCCCGGACGTTCTGACCCTGCAGGAGACCAAGTCGCCGAAGGACAAGTTCCCGGCCGACGCGTTTGCCGCCGCCGGGTATCCGCACCAGGCGCTGGCCGGTATGCCCGGCTACAACGGGGTGGCGATCCTGTCCCGCCACCCGATCGAGGACATCCAGGTCCATGACTGGTGCGGCAAGACCGACTGCCGCCACGTCTGCGGTGTCGTCGGCGGGGTTGAGGTGCATTCGCTCTACGTGCCGTCGGGCGGCGACGTGCCGGACACGGACAAGAACGAGAAATTCGCCCACAAGCTCGCCTTCGTCGAGGAACTGACCGCCTGGTGGCCGAAAGCCCGCAGTGCCGACCGGCCGATGGTGCTGACCGGCGACCTCAACATCGCGCCCTTGGAGAACGACGTCTGGTCGCACAAGCAGATGCTCGACGTGGTCAGCCACACCCCGCAGGAGGTCGAGCGACTGGACGCGATGCAGGCCTCTCTCGGCTGGGTCGACGGCATGCGCCGGTTCGTGCCCGGGACGGAGAAGCTCTACACTTGGTGGAGCTACCGGGCGCGCGACTGGGAGACGTCCGACCGCGGTCGCCGGCTCGACCATGTCTGGGTGACCCAGCCGCTGGCTGGGTGGCTGCAGGGCATGACCGTGTGGCGCGATGCGCGCGGCTGGGACAAGCCGTCGGACCACGTGCCGGTGACGGTCGACCTCGCCGGGGGCACGGATGGCTGAGGGGGTGCGTGACGGTGCGGGCCGCTACCGCTACCCGACCGAGGCGCTGATCGGCGACTACGCCAGATCGGGGGCCGGCCTCGCCCTCAGCGGCGGCCCGTTCCTGTTCGTGACCCCGCACTGGGTGGTCGGCGTCGTCCTCGGCGCGATGGCGCTCCTGTTCGCGGGCTTCGGCCTGCGCACGGCCCTGCGCCAGCGCCAGGCGATCGACGTCGACGAGACCGGCGTCATCCTCTACGGTCTTGTGAAGCGGACGCGGATCGAGTGGGAGGCCCTGGCGCGGGTCAACCTCGCCTACTACTCGACCAAGCGCGACCGCACCGACGGCTGGATGGACCTGACGTTCGTCGATGGCACCGGCGGTCGGATCCAGATCGAATCAAGCCTGGACGGCTTCCATGCCATCGCCGAGACCGCGGCGGAGTTGATCGAGGCCAGGGCGGCTGCGGGCGAGCCGCTGATGATCTCGGAGACCACGCTCGTCAACTTCCAGGCGCTCGGCATCACCCTCAAGCTGCCCAAGCTCGAAGCGGAATAGCCGCCGGGCTCAGGTGCCCGGCAAGCCGTGATGGTCGGTACCCGCCCTCGGGATATCGGCCCGCCCGATATCGGGCCGCGCGATGCTCAGCGACTTCACCACCGCATGGCACGCGACCCCGGGTGCGAGGCCGAGGGCGGTGACCGACCGCCGGGTGACCCGGGCAAGCAGGCGGTCCTCGCCGGCCGCGAGGGCGAC
>CAYNIS010000478.1:0-3020 GCA_964397055.1 uncultured Rhodospirillaceae bacterium
GCATCTTGTTGAGCTTCGGGATCGCCTTGAAGTCGAAGCTGTCGAGGCTCTTGGTTGCCGGGAACTTCGCCGCCTTGATCCGACGCTCGATCATCCTGCGCTCGCGGTCGCGCCAAAGGCGCGCAACTCAAGTTCTGGCGGCGGACGCCGCCGGGCAGCTCCAGCTCGACGAGGCGGGCCAGGAACTGGACATGATCCAGCCCCTCGGCGGCGCCCCGCGCGCGGATGCGCGCAGACCATGAACTGGCGGCGTCCGCCGCCGGGCCGGGCGAGCTTCTCATATTTCCGCAGGAACGTGGGCAGCTTCAGCGTCTTGAGATGATCCGCGAGCAGGATCTTCGGAGCCAAGGTCATGCGGCATCCCCCGACAGCAGGGACATATAGCTGGCCGCCGAGGTGGTCGCGACATTGGCGCGCGGCAGATATGGGTAGACGTCGAGGTCCAGCTTCGGCGGCCGCTTCTCGACCTGGCACAGAACGCGATGCTTCACGGCATCGAAGCCGACCGCCCCCAGTTGCAGGGCCTTCTTTACGGCGGCGTGCAGGTCGTCGATGTCGAAGGTCTCAAGCAGGCGGAGCACCTGAACATACTCCCGGCGTCCGGCCTTGATCATCCGCGCTTCCATCAGCCGGCGCAGAGTGGCGAACTCCGGCGGCAGGTCCCATTCCGCCAGAGGCGCCGCCTGGTCCAGGGCGTTGATCTTCTGCTCGATCAGCGGGAGATAGTGGACCGGGTCGAAGACCATGTCCTCGCGATCGTAACAGCGCGGATGGCGTGCGACGACCTCGCCTCCGGAGCCAATGACCACCTCATCGACGTCATGTCGGAGACATGCCTCTGGCATGATGCCGCGGATCCAGACGTCGCGGTGGCCATAGGCGACCGGCACCGAGTAGTCGTTGGTCTTGTAACGCACCAGCGCCTGGGAGCTCACCAGCGCCTGGGAGCTGACGCGACCAGTGGCCTGATCGCAGGCATCGAACGGCGCGGCCGGCAGGTCGGCCATCGCGGCCAGATCCCGCGCCAGCCGTTGGCCGATCGTCTCGGACTGGCCGCGCAGGACGTCCGCCTGACGCCTGCGGCACTGCTCCTCCAGGTAGGCGTTGAACGCGTCCCAGGTCGCAAACCGCGGGATCGGCACCATGAAGTTGCGGCGGGAATAGCCGACCAGGCCCTCGACATTCCCCTTGTCGTTGCCCTTCCCCGGCCGTCCGTAGCGGTCGCGGAACAGGTAGTGCGACAGAAACCCGCTGAAGAGCGTGGCCCGCTGGCGCGTCCCGTCCGGCAGGATCTTCGACACGAGACACCGGTCGTTGTCGTAGAGAACCGACACGGGCACCTTGCCGAAGAAGGCGAAGGCGTGGAGATGGCCATCCACCCAGGCCTCGGCAGTGGCAGCCGGATAGGCCCTGAGATAACAGGCGTCGCTGTGCGGCAGGTCGAGGACGAAGAAATGCGCCTTCTGCTCCACGCCACCGATAACGATCACCGCCTCACCGAAGTCGGCCTGGGCATGTCCGGGCGGATGCGCCAGCGGCACGAACATCTCGCGGCCGCGCCGTTCGCGCTGACGCATGTAATCCTTCACGATCGTGTAGCCGCCGGTGAACCCGTGCTCGTCCCGAAGCCGGTCGAACACCCGCTTCGCCGTGTGCCGCTGCTTGCGATGGACCTCGCGATCGCCCTCCAGCCAGCCGTCGATGATCCCGGTGAACCCGTCCAGCTTCGGCCTCTTCACGGGGGCCGTCCGCCGATACCCGGGTGGAACCGAAAACGCCAACATCTTGCGGACGCTGTCGCGCGAGATGTTGAAATGCCGGGCCGCCTCTCGCTGGCTCATGCCCTCCGCACAAGCCAGCCGAACCTTCCGATACATGTCCACGGTAAAAATCCTCCCGCCCTCCCTGCCGCCAGAAAGGGTAAAGGTGGACGACTATTGCGCCGCCCGCAGCAGGGTCAGCCCGCCGCTCCCGTGGCCGAATTTCTCACCGCCGTTCTCACTCGTGCGGGGCACCAAAAAAGACCACCTGTTGCACAGGGCGGTGTGACAGATGCCAGACACTACGGATGGCGTTTGCTGGACCTCAACGCGTGGTTGAGGCGTCGGGCAGAGGACCCGATCATGCACGAGGCGAAACAGGGATGGCTCGCCTTAGGGCGGCGTGCGACCGGTGGAGTCAGCTAGGGTGTTGGGTCCTAGTCCTCCGGCAGCGCGCCGCTCCATTATGACACCTCTGGACATGCGAGGCTCGGGCGTTTACACGCGCCATGCGATGCCGCACTAGCTCAGTTGGTAGAGCACCTGTTTCGTAAATAGGTGGTCGGGGGTTCGAGTCCCTCGTGCGGCACCAAATTTCCCTGGCATCTCAAGGAATTACGCGCATCCGCGCCTAGGGCGGTCAGGCTCGGCCCATCTCGAGCTCGGGCGCGACCTTCTCACCACCTGTTTGGTAGCCTCGTGCTCCGCTCCCTCCTTCGAGGTGTGCAGCTCCAATCTCTCCTCGGCGCTCACCCGCTCGCTCCATCGCTCGCGCATGTCTCGTCCCACGAAGCGAACTGTCCTCGCGTGTCTCACGAAGAAGCGCTTGATCGGGATCGATCGACAGTTCGAGATCGGCACGGCACAGCCCGAGTCGAAGGCGGAGTTCATCGACGGAATTGCGCAGTCGAAGGCCGCGAGCTTTCGGAAGGTTCTCGATGCGCTGCCCATCTCGGAGCTGAAGCTCGTGTGTCGGACGCACGAGCTGCACGTCACCGGCAACAAGGACGCGCTGATCGCCCGGATCCTCGGCGAGGAGGATCAATACGACGACGAGCACGATGAGGATGCTGTACCCGAAACACCCAAGCAGGGACAGCTCGACCTCGAACTCCAGGATTTTCTGTCGCGGGCACGGCCCTCGGTGCAGGGCATCGTTCCCCTCCTTCGCCGTGAAAAACTTGCGGCCGTTCTGCGACGGCTGCAGGAGGGCCACGGCGTCGCGATCGATCTGCGGAGCATCCCGCCGGGGATGGCAAG
>CAYNIS010000479.1:0-3005 GCA_964397055.1 uncultured Rhodospirillaceae bacterium
AACCTCTTCGGGCTTGTCGGCGGCCGGCACGTAGTCCTTGAGCAGGCGCGAACCGGCGGTGGTGGCCACACCGCCGTAGTGGCACAGAAGGTCCTTCAGCAGGAACGGAACCCCCTGGAACGGGCCTTCAGCGACGTGGCCGTCGGCGACATGGCGGCGCGCCTCGTCGGCCATGTCGGTCACGATCGCGTTGAGCCGGCCGTTGACCTGGCCCGCGCGGGCGATGGCCGCGTCGAGAAGTTCGGCCGGGGTCATCTCGCCGGATTTGACCAGGTCGGCCTGGGCCAGGCCGTCGAGGTCGGTCAGCGGGGCGGTCATCGGCGTCTCCTCCGGTGTCTCGGTTGTCGTGCGTGCCGACAACGTTACACCGGAGGTGCCGTGATGCGAGCCTGGATCAGCGACGCTGATACTGGGTGGAACCGAACAGGATCTCCCGCGCCTTCTCGTCCGGCGGGGTGCCCGGCGGACGGCGCAGTTCCTTTTGCAAGTCGAACGCCTTGGTCACCGCCGGGCGGGCGGTCAGTTCCTCGTACCAGCGCACGAAGCTCGGATGGCTTTCCGCGGTGACGCCGTGGTCCTTCCAGCCGCGGCACCACGCCACCGTCGCCATGTCGGCGATCGAATAGAAGTCACCGGCAAGGTACGGCACTTCCTTGAGCCGTGTATCCATCACGCCATAAATGCGCATCTGTTCGTTGTTGTAGCGGTTGATGGCGTATTCCAGTTTTTCCGGCGCATAGTTCCGGAAGTGATTGGCTTGGCCGAACATCGGGCCAACGCTCGCCATCTGGAACATCAGCCACTGGGCGACCGAATACTTCTTGATCATGTCGTCCTGGGGCCAGAACTGGCCGGTCTTCTCTGCCAGGTACATCAGGATCGAGCCGCTTTCGAACACCGCCAGCGGCTGGCCGCCCGGGCCGTCGTGATCGACGATCGCCGGCATCTTGTTGTTCGGGCTGATCTTCAGGAAGTCCGGCGCGAACTGGTCGCCCGCCCCGATGTTCACCGGGATCACGTTGTAGGCCATGCCGACTTCCTCGAAGAAGATGGCGATCTTCCAGGAGTTGGGGGTCGGCCAGGAGTAGAGGTCGATCGGCTTGGTCATGGCGGCTGGGTCCTTTCGTGGCGCTGCCTTCGTGTCTTCGCCTCCCGGTTTTAGGGGCACCGCGGCCTCCTTGTCTAACCCAACAAGGCGCGTTGCGCGGGCCTGACCCTCGCGCGCGTCGGGGCGGTTCCGGTCGCCGCCGGGGCCGGTTTCGTGTTACCTTTCCCTTTAGATTCTTCTGGGAAAACTTGTGGGTGAACTTGCAGGCCCGGCTCGGTCCTTTTCAAAGGACTGGCGGGGCTGGAGGATGCTGCCTTGACGACGCTTTCGATCGGCCCGAGCGATGGCAAGCCCGCGAACGACGACGCCGGCTTCCAGATTTCCGAGTTTGGCGAACCCGCCGATCCGTTCGGCGAGCTGGACGACCCGCGGGTGAAGGTGATGAGCTTCATCGCCGCCTCCAAGGTGGCGACGGCCATCTCCTCCGCCGTTCCGGACAGCAAGATGGTCGGGGTGACCGCCGGCGCGATGATCCAGGACTGGGTCGTCCAGAACCCGGAACAGGCCCGCCAGATGCTCACCACCTCCAAGAATGATGTCTGGGAGGCGTCGAAGGAGATCGCCGAGAACCTCAACATCGAGGTGCATGGCGACCTCAAGGCCTCCGTCGACCGGGGCCTCGACCTCTCCCTCACCAGCGAGGACGGCGGCCAGCAGGATTTCCACGCACCGGCCGGGCTGGTGCGCGCGATCCAGACCCACTACGACGATTTCGTCGATCACAACCCGACCAACAATCCCGACGATGCCCCGGTCATCATGCCGACCAACGGGCGCCGGCGGCGCAACAACGGCCCCGGTCTCGACCAGGGGGCGGACCTGTCGGAGGGACCGAACGGGCCGCGCGACGATCCGGCGAGCTCCGGCAACGACCAGTTCGACCGCTACATGGACCGGGTCTACGAAGAGGGCCCGAGCAACGACATCGACGCCAACGACCATCAGAACCGGCGCCGGCTGGGCTATGCCGCCGCGATCGCAGCGGTCGTGCTGCCGAACCAGGAATCGCTCGAACGGGTCATGGACCAGAAGCGCAAGCTGCAGGCGGAGCTTGAGTTCGACGCGTTCAACGATCAGCAGCGTGACCTGCGCGAGCAGGAAAGCGACGACAACGAGCAGGATGGCGGCGGCCTGACGCGCACGGCAACGCGCATCAGCGGGCCGAAATTCGGGCAGTTCTGACCGGGTGCCACAAGGGCCGGGTCATGATGGGGGCAATCGTTGAGCCGTAGGGGAAAAGGGCCATGAAGTACCCGGTCGACGAATACGCGCTGGACAGTTTCGTGCGCCACACGGCGGAAGACGCGTGGCGCGCCGGCAACCCGGCCCTGATCGACAAGCGCATGGAACAGCTGAAGAAGTTCTCGCGCACGCTGAAGGAACGCGACGCCCGCGCCTTCTGCACCATGCATGTCCTGCAAGCCGAACCGATGAAGACGGTGCGCGAATTCGTCGAAGCCCAGTTGAACGACGGGGTCAGCGTCAATGTCGGCAACCTCGACGCGCTTGCCGAATATGTCCGCCTCAACCGCCGGCCGCTGCAGCAGATGGAACAGCTCGCCCAGTCGTTCGCCGTCTCGACCTCGATCCAGCTGGAAAACTACGCCCAGAACCCGCAGGTCACGGACGACCTGAAGGCGGTGTCGATGGCCCTGGTGGAGGCCGACAAGAAGTACGGCAGCGCCATCGAACCGCCCAAGGGCCAGGGCCCGCGCGCCCAGCGCCAGCGCGCCACGGCGGGCTGACCGGAGGGGCCTATCCCCGGGGCGCGTGCTTGGCCAGGATCCGCTGCAGCGTGCGCCGGTGCATGCGCAGGCGCCGTGCGGTTTCCGAGACGTTGCGCTCGCACTGCTCATAGACCCGCTGGATGTGCTCCCAGCGCACCCGGTCGGCCGGC
>CAYNIS010000480.1:0-3003 GCA_964397055.1 uncultured Rhodospirillaceae bacterium
ATCAGCGCCCTCAGGGGAATCCCCCGTGAGAGTCGCCATCAGCGGGAGCTGGTATCAATCCCTACCGGCGCGTCGAAGGGATACCCCTTGACCAAAGAGACCTTGAGGCTGCGATCGGCGCCGATCGCGAGCGAGCCGACACCGCTGTCGGTTTGGACCTTGAAGTCCAAATCGGGGAGCGTGTCGTGGATGGCGTTGGCGAAGAAGCCGAAATGCCGGTCGTTGCCGCCCGGCCGGATGCCGGCGGGCTTCCAGAGCGCCCCGCGCAGGATCGCGACCTGATAGGTGCTGGCCGCTTCTCCCCAGTCACCCCCGAATTCCAGGATGTAGGTACCCAGGATGTCGTCGGGTCGGGCGATGGCGGGGCCGTCCTGGCCCTGTCGGGCTCCGTCGGACGCGCCTCTTTCGGGGGCTGGCGTGCTGGCGCCCGGCAGGTTCCCGCCCAGTCCGCCTCGCCCCGTATCGGGGCTGGCCGGTTGGGTCATCGCTGGCCCTGAAGCCACCACCAGAAAGACTGTGAACGCGGCAATCCATGCCACCAGCCACCGATTTGCGCCCGTCATCCCTGCCTCACCCTGCTATCGCGGGCTTTCCACCCGGCACAACTTCAGCCAGCAGTGTTTGACCACAAATCGGGTGGTGACAAGGCGGAGGACACTTCGCCATCCGCCTTGAGATCGTCGAGGGTGGCATACCCCGCCTCGCGCAACCATTCGGCGGCTTGCCCGACTTCGTCGAACAAGGCGATCGACCCGCCCTGCCGATGCACCCGGATATCTTCGATGCCAACCACCAGCATCGCCCAGTCGTGTTCCGGCAGGGTCGGCCGATGGAGCCAGAAGACAGTCGCCCCGAACGGCAGGTCGTCGGTCGGGTCCTGCATCTCTTGTCCCTCCTGGCCTTGCGTGGGTCCGGACACTTCCAGGAAAAGTCGCCGAAAACCCAAGCCTTCCTTAAACGGGGGCTAACCACGCCCGTAGTAGGGTGCAAGGTCATTGCATTCCAGGCGCCCGCGGCACGTTTCGACGCGTCACGAGGTGGGAGAGAAGCACGATGCTGCGAGACCCACACCCGGGCAGCCACCTGACCCGATCGCTTCTGTCAGTGGTGGTGCTGTTGGCCGTGCTGATCTCAACCCCGGCCCGGGCCGAGAATGGGACGCCGGCCTACGACCCGATCGGCTTCCAAGCTCCCCTCCACCTGTCGCGCGGCGAGTTGATGCCCGCCTCTGCCGACGCCGTCTACCTCGACCATGGCGACAGCTGCCGCCTGATCGTCGATCACTATGGCTGGAGTCCCGCCGCCTGCGAGGCGGTGGAAACGGTCATCGCGGACTATGATGCCGGCATCGACACGATCATCGTCGAAGCCCCGAATTCCGACGGCTATGTCAGTTTCGACGACTGGACCGCGATGGATTCGGACGAGGCGATCGATGCGATCTGGGCGAAGCTGGTCGACGGCGCGCGTCGGCAAAGTGCCGACAGCGGTTACGACATCCGCATGGCAGACTGGCGGATACGCCCGCATCTGAACAAGGATCGCGGCTATCTCTACTACGCCACCCTTATCGAGTGGGACGGCGAGACCCTGGTCAACGTCAAGGCGACCCTTTTCGACCGGCACGGCTATGTCACGTTTCGCATCGTGCCGGTTGCCGACGTGCCGTCCGCGGCGGAACTGACCGCGATGGTCGAACGGGTGCTGGAAGGCTATCGGCCGAAGGAAACCATGGCCTATCGCGACTTCCGCAGCGGCGACAAGGTCGCGGGCATCGGCTTGATCGGCGTGCTGGCGACCCTGGCCGGCGTTCAGGTCGCCACACCGACCGGCACCGGGCTGATCGCGATCGCGATCAGCTTCCTCGGCAGGCTCTGGTTCCTCCTGGTGCTGCCGGTGGTCTGGCTGTGGCGCGCGATGACCGGCGGGCGGAGCATGAAAGAGGCATAGGTCCCGGCCTCCCCCCGCGCTGTCAGGCGTTAGGGTCGAGCGCCCAGCGCTTGAGATCGATGCCGAGCGGCCCCTCGACCTCCGGATAGACATCGGGGTTGAGGGCATCCGCACCGATGGGATAGCTGCGCTTGGAGCAGGCGATCACCACCGTCTCGATCCCCTCGCTCAGCTCGTTGATCGCCACGGGCTCGCCGGTCGCCGGGTCGAGCGTGCCCATGAAGTCGGGGAATGTCGCGACCCGCGTGCCGTCGACGTCAGCGGCCATGTACTCGTTGTAGACATGGAGAGTGGCAGAGCCCCCGTCGCCCTCCACCAAAAGCTGTCCGCAGGTGAAGCCACCACCATAGGTGACCGTGTTGCGCACGACCCGGCCCTGGACCAACTGACGCCCCTTCAGGTAGGCGATCGCGGCGTCGATCCGGGCCTGACCGGCCGCGGCGCCGAGCATCGCCCGGCCGAGGCCAATGGTGTAGCTGATCGACGAGGGGGCGGCGTGCTGCTTCGCATAGCCGATCGTGAGCGGCCCGCGCGCGGCATAGACCATGCCGCCGTTGAGGTCGGCCGCCCGCCTCAGCACCGGCTCGGTCACCGTGACGTTGCCGCGCGCCACCACCTCGATCCGGTTGGGGGCGGCCCCACCGACGCCGACCTGGGTGATCGTCATCTCCGGCCGGGCCACCAGCCCCATGCCGCCCATCCTGACCGTCGGATGGCCACGGCCGTTGCCGGCGGCATCGCCGACCGCAAGGCCGAGGGCGGCCGCCTGCAACCAGGCATAAAGGCCGGGCACATGGCCCGGGATGACCGCCACCGGCCGCTTCGGGCAGAGGCCGATCAGGGTCACCGCCGCCTGGATACTGTCGCGCGGGACAAGGGACGGCTTGCCCGCCCCGGGGGCGCCGACCCCGGTCGCGACGATCAGGAGGTCGTGATCGTGGAACTGGTCGAGCGGCACGATATCGACCGGCGCCAGGCCCATCGCCAACTCGCCCGTCACCCGGTTGGTCTCCAGGCCCCTGCGGCCGCTGCCGCCGGCCGACAGCAGGACCC
>CAYNIS010000481.1:0-2996 GCA_964397055.1 uncultured Rhodospirillaceae bacterium
AATGGCGGTTCCGGCCGATCGGCCGACCGCACCACCGCGCCCCGAGCCGGAGGTCGCCGAAACCGAACCGCCGGAAGATGCCGCCGAGCCCGAACCGACCGAGACCACGGAGGACGAGCCGGAGGCGGAACCGCAGGGGCGCGCCTTCGCCGACATCCTGCGCGATGTTCGCCAGGCCCAACCGCAGGTCGCCGCCGCCCGGCCACAGGTGCCCCGTCCGGCCAATGGCCGCCAGCGCCTGGGGGCGGCGATCACGGTCAGCGAACTGGAGGCCCTGCGCCGGCAGATCGCGGAACACTGGGTGGTGCCGGTCGGCGCGCCCGACCCGGACGCCCTGATCGTCAATCTGCGGCTGACGATGAACCGGGATCGCACGGTTCAGGCGATCGAGGTTTCCGAGGTTGCGCGCTACCGCAGCGACCAGCACTTCCGGGCGGCGGCGGACGCCGCACGGCGCGCCATCCTGCGCGCCCAGCCGCTGGCTTTGCCGACGGAAAAGTTCGATCAGTGGCAGACCATAACCTTCCGTTTCGACCCCAAGGACATGCGCTGAGCCATGGCTTCGACCCTCCCCCGCCGCCTTCATCCAGCCCTTGGCTTGCTCCTCGCGGCTTTCCTCGTCGCCCTCTGGCCCGGACCGGCGCGTGCCGATCTCAGCGTCAACATCACCGACGGTGTGGTGAAACCGCTGCCGATCGCGATCGGCGACTTCTATGCGGAAGGGCCGGAAACCGCCGACCTCGGCCAGCGCATCGCCGCCGTCATTTCTGACAACCTCGAACGGTCCGGCCTATTCCAGCCGATCGACCGGCGGCTGTTCCTGGCCGCTCCGGCCTCTGTCCACGTCACGCCCGACTTCAGCATCTGGCAACGGATAGAGGCCCAGGGTCTGGTCACCGGGGAGGTCGTGCAGCGCTCCGACGGCTCCATTTCGATCGCTTTCCGTCTGTGGGACGTGTTCGCGGCCGAGGACATGGAGGGGCTCGAGTACATCACGACGCGCGAGAACTGGCGCCGCATCGCCCACGCCATTTCCGATCGCATCTATCAGCGACTGACCGGGGAAAGCGGGTACTTCGCCACCCGCGTCGTCTATGTCTCGGAAAGCGGCCGCGCGACGGAGCGGGTCAAGCGGCTGGCGATCATGGACCAGGACGGTGCGAACCATCGCTTCCTGACCGACGGCGCCAACCTGGTCCTGACCCCGCGTTTCTCCCCGACCGGGTCGGAAATCACCTATCTGGCGCAAAGCCCGGACGGGGTGTTCCAGGTCCATCTCCTGGACACCGACACGCTGAGGCGGGAACTGCTCGCGCGCTTCGACGGCATCTCGATCGCCCCGCGCTTCTCCCCGGACGGCAACCAGGTGATCCTCTCCCTGATCTCCGGCGGTGACAGCGACATCTACGCGATGGATTTGCGCACCCGCCAACTGTCCAGGCTGACCCAGCACCCGGCGATCGACACCTCCCCGTCGTACTCGCCGGACGGCCAGCGCGTGGTGTTCGAAAGCGACCGCGGCGGTTCCCAGCAGCTCTACACCATGCGCGCGGACGGCTCGAACGTGACCCGCATCACCTTCGGCGACGGCCGCTACGCCAATCCGGTCTGGTCCCCGCGCGGCGATCTCATCGCCTTCACCCGCATCCACCGCAATCAGTTCTATATCGGCGTCATCGAATGGGACGGCACCAACGAGCGGATGCTGACCCAGGCGTTCCACGTCGAAGGGCCGACCTGGGCGCCGAACGGGCGCGTCCTCATGTACTTCAAGGAGGAAGCCGCACCCGGCGGACGCTCGCGCCAGGCGCGGCTCTACACCATCGACATCACCGGGCGGAACGAACGGCGCGTCGAAACGCCGACGGGAGCATCGGATCCGGCCTGGTCGCCGCTGTACTGAAGGCGGATGGCACCAGCGCCCAGACACCAGTTGAGATTATCTTCGATCCCGATCATTTAAGGACCGACAGTTTGAGTCAGAGCTTAAGACACGGGGGCTTGAAAGACATGCTGTTCCGTTTGGGCGCCATCCTGGCACTCGTCCTGTTCGTCGCCGCCTGCGAAACGACGCCGGAGGATTCGGCGACGACCGACACGCAGGTCGATCAACAGACCGCGTTCCGGCCGGACCCGTTCATCGAACGCTCCGCCCCGGTGGTCGAGCAGGACCTGACCCCGCCGCTGCCGACCGACCCGCGCTTCGACCGCTACTGGCAGGAACGGATCGGCGACCGCGTCGAGTTCGCGACCGACCAGTACAACCTGACGCCGGACGCCCAGCAGATCCTGACCCGCCAGGCCCAGTACATGGCCTACTACCAGGACATCACGGTCACCATCGAGGGCCACGCCGACGAACGTGGGACGCGCGAATACAACCTCGCCCTCGGCGACCGGCGTGCCAACGCCGCGCGCGAGTACCTGGTGGCGCTCGGCATCAGCCCGCAACGCATCCGCACCGTTACCTTCGGCAAGGAGCGGCCGGCCTGCCCCGGCTCCGACAACTCGGCCTGGAAATGCAATCGGCGCGCCGTCACCTCGGTGAACTGACGACAACCGGCGGCCTGGTGCCCGGCGCGGCTGGCGTTGGAGGTCACGTGACATGAACACCTCGCCCCTCTCACTCCGCCTTGCCGCCGCCCTCGTCGTCGCCCTGACCGCCGCCTGCACCGGCCGGTACGAGCCCTATGGCCGGGTCCTCAACCTGCCGCCCCGGGCACCGGCGATGCCTGCCCCGGTGGTCCAGGCCCCGGCCCCAGCCCCGGACCCGGCGGCGATCTGGCCACGGCCCGGCGACCAGAAGTTTGCGAGCTATTGGGCTCAGACGATCGGCGACCGGGTGTTCTTCGAGACCGATCGCAGCGATATCGGCCCCGCCGCCAGGGCGGTGCTGACCCGGCAGGCCCAGTACCTCAACCTGTTCCCGGATCTCACCATGACGATCGAGGGACATACCGACGAGCGCGGTACGCGCAACTACAACCTGGCGCTCG
>CAYNIS010000482.1:0-2987 GCA_964397055.1 uncultured Rhodospirillaceae bacterium
CGGACCTGTTGCCGGTCGCGGCGGACTGGCGGGACCTGACGGTGACTGCGGGGATCGGCGGCGCGCCGCGCCAGCCGACCCTCGGCGTGGATGTCGAAATCGGCGTCCCGACGGTTGAAGGTGCCCTCGATCAGCCGGTGTCAGCCTCCTCGCTCTCGCTGACCGCCGCGATTTCCCCGACCGGCTCAGTGGTCGACGCCGGCACCCGGTTCGATGTCGACGCGACGCTCGCGGTCGACCACCCGGCGATCGGCATCGCCGTCGCGGATGCCCTGGCCGGCCCGGCACCATCCCTGTCCGTCACCGGCCGTGTCGGCCGCGACGGCGGCGTCACCCTCCGGCAGATCAGCCTCGATGCCGCGGCGGTGGCGGTTTCGGGACAAGCGGACATGGAGCCCTGGCCCGGCGCCATCGACGCCCGTTTGGAGATCGACGCTCCGGACCCGGTCGGGGCTGCCCGCAGCCTCGGCGTCGACGGACTGCCGCTGTCGGCCGGCAGCCTGTCGGGCACTTTCGGCGTGTCGCTGGACGCCGGGACGCCGGACCGGGTGCTCGCCCTCGACCTAGTCCTGGCGCCCGGCGGCCTCGCCTGGGCCGAGCCCCGGGCCCAGCGCCTGATCGGGCCATCGCCGACCCTCGACGCGACGATCCGGCATGACCTCTCCAGCGGGTCCACCGTCATCGACGGCGCGCGCCTGGTCGGGGCCGCCCTCGCCGTGTCCGCCGACGGGACCGTCACCGGCCCCGTGCTCGATATCGCGCTTGCCGGATCGTTGCCCGACATCGCGCTGATCGATCCGGCCGCGGCCGGAGCCGTGACGCTGGAGGCCGCGGTCACCGGCACAGTCGACGCACCGACGGTGGCCGCCAGCATCACCTCCGCCCGGCTTGTCGCGGCCGATCAGGTGCTATCGGACCTGGCCATCGACATTCGCACGAGCCCGACCGCGGCTCCGCTTCAGGCCGAAACCGGGCTGTCCGTCGTCACCGCCTACGGCCCGGTGACGTTCGCCGGCACCGCCGTCCTGGAGCAGACGGGGCCCACCCTCCCGCAGTTCAAGGTGCGCGCGGCCGGGCTCGATGCCTCCGGATCACTCGCTCTCGACCCGTCCGGGCTCGCGTCCGGGCGGATCGGCATCGCCGGCCCGATTGCCGAGGCGGCCGGTCTCGTCAGCCAGGAAGTGCTCGGTCAGCTCGTTGCCGACGTGACCCTTGCCGCAGATGCGGGCCGCCAGGACGTGAGCGTCGCGGCGACCGTCAGCGGCTTCGACGGCTTCTCCGCCAGCGCCGAAACGATCGAGGTCGCAGCACGGCTGAGCGATCTCCTGGCCACCCCGCGCGCCGAGGCGTCGGTCACCGCGCGCGTCGTCGCGGCCGCCGGCATCAATGTCGATGAGGCCCGCCTCGGCCTCTCCGGCACGGCGGAGGCGGCCGATCTCACCCTGGCACTCGCCGCCCCCGACCTCGCCCTGGAAGCCGCCGGACGCGTTCGCCGACCCGATGACACGACGGTCGCCCTGACCCTCACGGAAATGGCCGGCCGCTACCGGGACCACCGGCTGACCCTCGACCAGGCGAGCGGCATCACGGTCGCGGGAGCGTCCGTCACCGTCGACCCGGCGCTGGTCCTGTCCGGGCGGGAGGGGCGGTTCAGCGTCGCCGGCAGCCTCTCGCCGGACACCTTGGATGCCCGCCTCGCCGCAACGGAGATCCCGCTGGCACTGGCCGGTCTCGTCGATCCGGCGCTGGAGCTTGAGGGACGCGCCGGGATCGAGGCGAGTGTGCGCGGTTCCCTGACGGACCCGAGCGTGGAGGCAACCTTGCGTGCGGAGGGCGTGCGTCCTGCAACCGGGCCTGCGCGCGACCTGCCGCCGTTGAGGCTGAGCGCGGATGCGGTGCTGCGCGATCGCCGGCTCGCCGTCGATGCCGACCTCAGCGCCCCCGGGATCGGCGACAGGATCGCTGCCACGGCCGGCCCGGTCGACGGCACCGTGGAAGGGCGCCTCGACCTGTCGGCATTGGCGCCGATGCTGCCCGCCGGCACCGGGTCGGTGAGCGGTAACGTCACGGCGGACATCGGGATCGGCGGAACCGTGACCGCGCCTGATCTTCGCGGCAGCGTTGCGCTGGCCGACGGATCCTATGGCCAGCCGGCGGTCGGCCTTTCTCTCGACGGCATCGAACTGGTGGCCCGCTTCGATCGCCAGCGCGTGGTGGTCGAGGGGGCCCGGGCGGCCGGCCCCGGCGGCGGTGCCGTCGGCCTGGATGCCGCGCTGTCGCTCGATGCCCCGCGGACGATCGACGCGCGTCTCCGCCTGGATCGGCTGACGGCGGTCGACACGCGCGCCATGCTGGTCCGGGTCGGCAGCGACGACCTTGCCATCACCGGGGATCTGGACGCCGGCCTTCAGCTCTCCGGCACGATCAACCTCGAACAGGTCGAGGTGCAGATCCCCGATCGGGTCCCTGTGAGTGTCACGACCCTGCCGGTGACGGAGCGCGGCGGGGATGTTCCGGCGGCCGCTGCCAAGCCGCCGCCGCCGGTGCCGATCGCCCTCGACCTTGCCATCGTCGCGGCCCAGGGCGTGTTCGTGCGCGGCCGCGGCCTCGACGCCGAAATGGGCGGCACCATCACCGTCGGCGGCACCGCCGCCGACCCTGCCATCACCGGAGCGTTGGGGCTGAATCGCGGCAGCTTCGATCTGATCGGCCAGCGCCTGGAGTTCTCCCGCGGGGAGGTGCGCTTCACCGGGGCGGTGCCGCCCGATCCGGAGCTCGACTTCGTCGCGGAAGCCGCGGCGGACGACGTCACCGCCATCATCGCCGTGACCGGGACCGCCGCCGCGCCCTCGATTCGGTTGAGCTCGGTGCCGGAACTGCCCCAGGACGAGGTCCTGGCCCGGGTCCTGTTCGGCAGTGCCGCCGGCGACCTTTCCGCGGTCGAGGCCCTGCAGCTGGCGGAGGCGGTGGCGACGCTGTCCGGAACC
>CAYNIS010000483.1:0-2984 GCA_964397055.1 uncultured Rhodospirillaceae bacterium
GGATGGGGTACGTCGGGCTGCCGTTGATGCGGACGTTCTGCCGCGCCGGCTTCGTCGACCAGATCGACCGCAGCGTAACGCTGGCCCGGGCCTTCCTCGCCCTCGAAGAGGACCAGAAGGGCGCCTTCGATGCGCTGGTGACCGCCACCCGCGAGAGCGCGGTCAAGGCCCGGACCGCGTGCGAGACCGTCCGCAATGCCGACCTTCCGCGGACCGTGCCGGAAGCGACCGCCCGACTTGCCAGCCTGGTCGGGACCGTGGACGAGACCGTAGCGACCATGCGCCCGGCCATCGACGGCTTCTATGCCACGCTGAATGACGATCAGAAGGCCGCCCTCGACATGATCGTCGCCGACCATGCAGACCGGATCGACGCCCACCGGTCCCGCTTTGCGCCCGAGTTCCATGGAGCCCCGACGGAGGCGCCGGCCGCCGAGTAATCGACGCCAGTTCGGCCCCCCATCCTCCGTCCTCATTTCGCGCAACGAACAGGCCGCAGCGCCGCACGCCAGAGCCCTTGTGGCAAGGCCCCGCGCGACCACCCCCCAAGCTCCGAAGGGACAAGACCATGCAAAGCACCATCACCATCGCCGCCGGCTTCCTCGCCGCAGCCTTCGCCGCCAACCAACTGGCCGGCATGCACGCCGACATGCAGCGCTCGATGCAACAGGACGTGACCCGCTTCAGCCTCAGCTACGGCGGCCACGCCAACGCCTACCGCGTCACCCCCGACGGCCGGATCGTCCAGCGCACCGCCTGCCAGGAGGACAAGGAATGCACCGCGCGCTGAACACGGCGGCGGCCCTGGTCGCAGCCACAGTCGCCGCAATCGCCATCGCCTGAACGGGTCGGGGACCAGCCCGCGACCCGGGCCAAGACAAGGACAAATGGGGAAAAGTGCCATGTCAGCCTATGTCCAACTGGCGAGCGACCTGCTCGCGGCGATCCTCAACAAGACTGAACCGGTCGCCTCATCGAAGGGCAGGCGCGAAACCTGCCACCCGGCCACGGATCGCGCGCCGACGGCGCGGCCGGCCGCCACCACCGGTCGAGGCCGGGCGCCCCCGATCTGGTCGGATGAGGAAATCCTCGCCCTCTCGCTCGGGATCGACGAGCGCCGCCGCAAGCTGCCGTTCCCGACGCCGGCGGTTCGCTCGACGCATCAGCCGGCCGAACCCGCAGGGCAGGACAGGTTCGTCGCGGAAACGCTTGTTGCCCTTCTCGGCGGCGGCGCCCTGCCATCCCGGGCAGCCTCTGTCGATGAAAGACCTTCCGAGCGCCTGGATTTCGCGTCGACCCTGGCACGGTGCCTTCCAGCCGCGAGGAGTTGAGCGACGACAGAGTGTCGAATGTCTCCACCTTCGGCCCGGCCGCCTTCCTCACTGATGGCGACCGGGCTTCGGTTTGCCGAGGTTCGATCTGCCGGGTCTTGATTTAACGGGCGGATCAGGTCTCCTGACGGCATGTGTGGACGCTATGACATCACGACCCCGGTCGCCGCCCTCGCCCGCCTGTTCGGGTTCGAGGACCTGCCCAACCTGGAACCGCGCTACAACGTGGCGCCGACGCAGACGGTGCCGGTCGTCGGCCTCGCCAAGGACGGCCGGCGAAGCCTCAAGATGCTGCGCTGGGGGCTGGTACCGTCCTGGGCCAAGGACCTCGGCATCGGGGCGAAGCTGATCAACGCGCGCGCCGAGACGCTGGCGGAAAAGCCGGCATTTCGGGCCGCCTATGCGCGGCGACGCTGCCTGGTCCCGGCGAGCGGCTTCTACGAATGGCAGGCCTCTCCAGCGGGGTCGCCCGGCGGCAAGGTGAAGCAACCCTGGCGCATCCGGCGCCGGGACGACGCGCCCTTCGCCTTCGCCGGCCTGTTCGAGATGTGGAAGGGGCCGCCGGACGCCCCGCCAGAGCATTTTCCAGCCAGACTGAAGCTGTCTGGCGGTTCGGAAAACGCTCAGACCCTTGAATCGACGCGCAAATCGTCGTCGCCGACCGGTTCAGTTTCAGTCCGCTCGGGATTAGCGCCGGCCGAAACACTGGCCACCTTCACCATCGTGACGACCGAGGCCAACCAGGACATCGCCTGGCTGCACCACCGGATGCCGGTGATCCTCGACCCCAACAGCCATGCGACCTGGCTCAGCCCCGATGCGGCGCCGGGCGACCTCGCGCCCCTGCTTGCCGGCGCGCCGGAGGGGGTGCTCGACGCCTATGCCGTCTCGACCCGGGTCAACAGCGTGAAGAACGACGATCCCGACCTTCTGGCCCCGATCACCGGTTGACCTGACGGCCCATACCGGCGCACCAGGGCTGACCCCTTTCGTTGCCAGGACCCGACGCCGCCATGCCAGCGCTGCCGCATCTCGACGCCGACGAAATCCTCGCCGGCATCAAGACCTGGGTCGAGGTCGAGACCCCGACCTACCATGCCGACCAGGTCAACAAGCTGATGGACCTGATCGCCGCCGATCTCGGCCCGACGCCGATCACGGTCGAGCGGATCGCGGGCCGCGACGGCCTCGGCGATTCGCTGCGCCTGAAGGCCCCCTGGAACACCGACCGGCCGGGCATCCTGATCCTTTCCCATCTCGACACCGTCCACCCGATCGGCACCTTGGAGAAGCTGCCGTTCCGCAAAGAGGGCGACCTGGTCTACGGGCCGGGCACGTCGGACATGAAGGGCTGCGCCTATCTCGCCTATCACGTGGTCAAGCGCATGGCGGAGGAGGGCCGGACCGCGCCGCTGCCGGTCACCATCCTCCTCACCCCGGACGAGGAGATCGGCAGCCCGACCACCCAGGCGCTGATCGAGGACGAGGCCCGGCGCAACAAGTATGTGCTGGTGACCGAGGCGGCGCGCGAGGGCGGCAAGATCGTCACCGCCCGCAAGGGTGTCGCCCGGTTCGAGGTGACGACGCGCGGGCGCCCGTCCCACGCCGGCGCGCGCCACCGGGACGGCCGCAGTGCGATCCGCGAGATGGCCC
>CAYNIS010000484.1:0-2982 GCA_964397055.1 uncultured Rhodospirillaceae bacterium
ACCCGTGTTGTCGACCGTCCTCCGCCCCCTGCTCGCGGCTCCCGCCCGCCGGTTCCGGACCGCCACCGTTGCGACGACCCTCGCCGTGGCACTCGCCGCCTGCGGCGGCAGCGGGCCCACCGAACAGGTCTACCCGCGCTCTACCGGGGGCGGCGTGGTCGAGGGCCCGCGGGAGACGATCTGGGGCAACAACGGCTTCCTGTTGTTCGGCAAACAGAACGGCGACGAAGACGGCCAGGCCGGCGGCGGCATCGGGGTCAACAGCTTTCTCTGGCGGGCGTCGCTCGACACTGTGGGATTCATGCCGATGGCCTCCGCCGACCCCTTCGGCGGCGTCATCCTGACCGACTGGTACACCCCGCCGGACAGCCCTGACGAGCGCTTCAAGCTCGACATCTACATCCTGGACAGCGAACTGCGCGCCGACGGCGTGCGTGTTTCCCTGTTCCGCCAGGTGCGTGACGGGATCGGCGGCTGGCGCAATGCCGAGGTCTCGGAAGCGAGCGAACTGGAGCTCGAGAACGCGATCCTGACCCGGGCACGCCAGATGCGCATCGCCCAGGCGAATTGATCGGCGAGGCGATCCGACCGCTCTAGCCTGGCGGCTGGCGGCGGTCGCCACCCACGCGGTGATTGATTTTCCACGCCCGGACGGGCACTGAAAGCATCGAGACCGGCCGCCGCGCCGGGTTTCCACCCCTGTCCCGTTCGACCGGTCGCCCGCGATGTCGCGTTACAATGTCAAGGATGCCGAGGCCCGCTGGCAGGCGGAATGGGACCGGCGCGGCAGCTTCAACGTCCAGACCGACCCGAGCCGGCCGAAAGCCTATGTGCTGGAAATGTTCCCGTACCCCAGCGGGCGCATCCACATGGGGCACGTCAAGAACTACACGGTCGGCGACGTCATCGCCCGCTATCGCCGGGCCAAGGGCTTCAACGTCCTGCACCCGATGGGCTGGGACGCGTTCGGCCTGCCCGCCGAGAACGCCGCCATCGAACGCGGCGTGCACCCGGCGAAATGGACGCGCGAGAACATCGCGGCGATGCGCGACCAGTTGAAGCCGATGGGCCTGTCGATCGACTGGACCCGCGAGATTTCGACCTGCGAGCCGGCGTATTACCGCCACGAACAGAAGATGTTCCTGGATTTCCTGGCGCGCGGCCTCGCCTATCGCCGGGAAAGCTGGGTCAACTGGGACCCAGTCGAAAACACGGTCCTTGCCAACGAACAGGTCCTGGACGGCCGCGGCTGGCGGTCCGGCGCCCCGGTGGAACGGCGCAAGCTTGCCCAGTGGTTCCTGAAGATCACCGACTACGCCGATGAACTGCTGGCGGCGATCGGAACCCTCGATCGCTGGCCGGACAAGGTCCGGCTGATGCAGGAGAACTGGATCGGCCGCTCCTCCGGCTTGCGCTTCCGCTTCCATCTCGCCGCCGGCGACGGCGGCGGCTTGCCGATGGACACGGTGGAGGTCTTCACGACCCGGCCCGACACGCTGTTCGGGGCATCCTTCGTCGCCGTGTCGCCGGATCATCCGCTGGCTGACGCCCTCAGCAAGGACGACCCCGGCCTCGCCGCGTTCATCGCCGAATGCCGGGCGGTCGGCACCAGCGAAGCGACGATCGAGGCGGCGGAAAAGAAGGGCCATGCCACCCGCCTGGTCGCCAGGCACCCGTTCGTCGCGGGCCACGACCTGCCGGTCTATGTCGCCAATTTCGTGCTGATGGAATACGGTACCGGCGCCATCTTCGGCTGCCCGGCGCACGATCAGCGCGACCTCGACTTCGCCCGCAAATACGACCTGCCGGTGGTGCCGGTGGTCGCGCCAGAGGGGGTCGCGCCAGAGGGGGTCGCGCCAGAGGGGGTCGCCGCCGCCGAGGCCGACATCGGGACTGAGGCCTATACCGGCCCCGGACGGATGATCAATTCCGACTTCCTCGACGGCATGGAGGTCGAACCGGCCAAGGCCGAGGTGATCGGCCGGATCGAGGCCGCCGGCGACGGCGAGGGCACGACCATCTATCGCCTGCGCGACTGGGGCGTCAGCCGCCAGCGCTACTGGGGCTGCCCGATCCCGATCATCCATTGCGATACCTGCGGGGCGGTCCCGGTCCCGGAAGAGGACCTGCCGGTGATGCTGCCGGAGGACGTCGATTTCGACGAACCGGGCAACCCGCTGGATCGCCACCCGAGCTGGAAACAGGTCGCCTGCCCGTCCTGCGGCAACGCCGCCCGGCGCGAGACCGACACCTTCGACACCTTCGTCGAAAGCTCCTGGTACTTCCTCAGGTTCTGTTCGCCGCACACGGAAGACCGGCCGTTCGACCGCGCCGATATCGACTACTGGATGCCGGTCGACCAGTACATCGGCGGCGTCGAGCACGCCGTTCTCCACCTGCTCTACGCCCGCTTCTTCATGAAGGCGCTGCGCGACTGCGGCTATGCCGCCAACGACGAACCGTTCACCGGCCTGTTCACCCAGGGCATGATCAATCACATGACCTTCCAGGGCGACGACGGCAGCTGGCTCTACCCGTCGGAGGTCAAGCGCGACGAGGCCGGCAACTGGGTCCTGATCGAGACCGGTGCCCCGGTCACGGCCGGCCGCGTGGAGAAGATGTCGAAGCAGCGGCGCAACACCGTCGACCCGACCGAGATCGTGGAGACCTTTGGCGCCGATAGCGCCCGGCTCTTCATCCTGTCCGACACCCCGCCGGAACGGGACATGGAATGGACCGACGCCGGGATCGAGGGCGCGTTCCGCTTCATCCAGCGCCTGTACCGTCTCGTCCACGACCGGCTGGGGGCGATGCCGGCCGCCGAGCCGGCGGCCGCCGGCTCGGCGATGCCGTCCGACGTCTCCCCGGCGGCGGCCGCCGCCCGCCAGGCCGTCCACGCCACGATCCTGGGGGTCGCCGACGACATCGAGGGGTTCCGGCTGAACCGCGCCGTTGCCCGCGTGCGCGAACTGGTCAATACGC
>CAYNIS010000485.1:0-2955 GCA_964397055.1 uncultured Rhodospirillaceae bacterium
AGGTCGACCTGCACGACGCGCGCTCCGCTTCCGCGCGCCCACGCCCGACGGACGCGGTGGACGAGGCGCTGAGGCAGGCGGTCGTCAATCTCGGCTCGCGGCCGGCGCCGGCCGGCGAAATGACGGTGGTGCTCGGCCCCGGCTGGCCGGGTGTCCTCCTGCACGAGGCGGTCGGACACGGCCTCGAGGGCGACTTCAACCGCAAGAAGACGTCGGCGTTCGCCGGCCTGATGGGCCAGCGCGTGGCGTCGCCGGGCGTCACCGTGGTCGATGACGGCACGCTGGAATCCCGGCGCGGCTCGCTCACCATCGACGATGAGGGCACGCCGACCCAGTACACCCCGCTGATCGAGGACGGCATCCTGGTCGGCTACATGCAGGATCGCATGAACGCCCGCCTGATGGGCCAGAAGCCGACCGGCAACGGCCGCCGCCAGAGCTTCGCCTGCCAGACCATGCCGCGCATGACCAACACCTACATGCTGGCCGGCGACGCACCGCCGGAGGAGATCATCGCGAGCGTCAAGAAGGGTCTCTACGCCGTCCATTTCGGCGGCGGCCAGGTCGACATCACCTCCGGCAAGTTCGTGTTCTCGGCATCGGAGGCGTACCTGATCGAGGACGGCAGGATCGGTGCCCCGGTCAAGGGGGCGACGCTGATCGGCAACGGGCCGGATGCCCTTACCCGGGTCGGCATGGTCGGCAACGACCTCGCCCTGGACGAGGGGATCGGCACCTGCGGCAAGGACGGTCAGACGGTGGCCGTCGGTGTCGGCCAGCCGACCTTGCGCATCGACGGCCTGACCGTGGGCGGCACGGAAGCGATGGCCTGAGGCCGCGCTGCCAGACGGTCCGGCGCTGCCAGACGCTGCGGGGCTGCCAGACGCTCCGGCGCTGAACGACCTCACGCCTGCCGGGTCAACCTCCTGGTAACCCTGTCGCTGCGAGACTTGGACCGTCGCTCCAAGCCTGCCCTGCGAAGGAAGCCACGAGGATGACCCGAACCGCCGCCATCGCCCTTGCCGTGTTCGCGATCGCCCAGCTTCAAAGCGTGCCGGCCGCGGCGCGCGGCTGTGAACGGCCGGAAGCCCTTGCCGTGCCGTCGGCGATCACCGCCCAGGCCGAGCTCAATTCCTGGGAACGCAAGGTGAAGTCGCAAATGTCGGCACTCGACCGCTACGTCCAGTGCCTTGAGCGCGAGCGCGACAACGTGCGCCGCGAGCAGGGTGAGATGATCAAGGACTGGAACCAGACCGCGCTGCGCTTCAACGAGCGCTGAGCGACCGGTCGGGTTACGTCCGGCTGGAAATCGCGCGCGCCATCAGGGTTCCGAACGCGCGGGCCTCAGTAGTCGTACTCGCCGAAGATCCCCCGGATGTCGCCGCCCCACGGCCCCTCGAACCGTTCCACCATCTCGATCGACTGGCTGCGGCCGGTCTCCGCGATCAGAACGAGGTTGTCGAGGAACGGCGATTCGTTGGTGCCGATGTAGTCGAGGCGCGAGCGCCGTTTCAGGCCCTGGCGGGAAATCGCGAGCGCCTTGCGCGCGATGTCCCGCAGGGTGCCGTCGCGGAACGGGGTGGCAAGGCCGTTGCGCGGCGTGTCGCGCCTCAGCCCTGCCCGCTCCTCCTCCGTCCAGTTGGCGATCAGTTCAACCGCCTGCGCGAGCGCATCGTTGTCGTAGAGCAGCCCGACCCAGAACGCCGGCAGCCCGCAGATGCGTTCCCACGGGCCGCTGTCCGCGCCGCGCATCTCGATGAACTTCTTGGCCCGGACCTCCGGGAACACCGTCGTCATGTGGTCGGCCCAGTCCGACATGATCGGTGTCTCGCCCGGCAGCCCGGGCAGCCGGCCCGCGATGAAGTCGCGGAACGACTGGCCGGACACGTCGACGTACCGGCCGTCGCGGTAGACGAAGTACATCGGCACGTCGAGCACGTAGTCGACCCAGCGCTCGAAGCCGAAGCCGGGCTCGAAGGCGAAGGGAAGGTCGCCGCAACGGTCCGGGTCGACATCGGTCCAGACATGGCTGCGGAAGCTCTCGAAGCCGGTGTTCCGGCCCTCGACGAAGGGGGAGTTGGCGAAGAGGGCGGTCGCCACCGGCTGCAGGGCGAGGCCGACACGCATCTTGGCGATGAAGTCGGTCTCGTCGGCGTAGTCGAGGTTGACCTGTACTGTCGACGTGCGGGTCATCATGTCGAGCCCGAGCGAGCCCCGCTTCGGCATGTACTCGCGCATGATCTTGTAGCGGCCCTTGGGCATCCAGGGCACGTCCTCGCGCCGCACCAGCGGGTGGAACCCGGTGCCCAGCATGCCGAGGCCCAGGTCCTGGCAGACCACCTTGGTTTCCTTCAGGTGCTCGTGCAGTTCCGCGCAGGTCTGATGGACGCTGACCAGCGGGGCGCCGGAAAGCTCCAGCTGCCCGCCGGGTTCGAGCGAGATCGAGGAGCCGTCGTCGCGCGTCAGGCCGATCAGCGTCTCGCCCTCATAGGCGCCGTTCCAGCCGAACCGGTCCTTGATCGCCTCCAGCAAGGCGCGGATGCCGGACGGGCCGTCATAGGGCACCGGCATCAGGCTGTCGTTCGCGAACACGAACTTCTCGTGCTCGGTCCCGATCCGCCAAGCCTCGCGCGGTTTCGAGCCGCTTTCGATATAGGCGACGAGCTGCCGGCGGTCGGTGATCGGGGTCTGGTCGGACTTCTGCGGGATCGACATCGCTTCCGTCGGCAAGGGAGGTGGTTGGCGGGGCCGGCCTGGTCGGCGCACGTCCGGACTGGCGCCTAAGACGGGCCCGGGGCGGCCGCTTCGGTGAGCGCCTGGAAGACAGCGAGGGCGGCGATCGCCGCCGTCTCCGCCCGCAGGATGCGCAGGCCTAGTGAGACGCTCGTAACAAATGGGAGATCGCGGAGGAGGTCAGCCTGATCCGCTGAAGACCGCGGCTCAGGTTCGCGAAAC
>CAYNIS010000486.1:0-2954 GCA_964397055.1 uncultured Rhodospirillaceae bacterium
CAGGGTCCCGCCCTGGTGCCGGCCGACCGCCTCGAACATGTCCTGCACGGTCAGATCGCGGCCCTTGTAGCGGCCCGGCAGGATCGACCCGCCATAAATGAACACGGCGGGCACGTTCAGGCGGATCATCACCATCATCATGCCGGGCAGCGACTTGTCACAGCCGGCCAATCCGACGATGCCGTCATAGCAATGCCCGCGCATGGTCAGTTCGACGCTGTCGGCGATCGCCTCCCGGCTCGGCAGCGAGGCCTTCATGCCCTGGTGACCCATGGCGAGGCCGTCGGTGACGGTGATCGTGGTGAATTCGCGCGGGGTGCCCCCGGCCGCCTTGACACCGAGCTTGACCGGCTGCGCCTGACGGGCCAGGGCGATGTTGCAGGGGGCGGCCTCGTTCCAGCAGGTGGCGACCCCGATCAGCGGCTGATGAATCTCCTCCTCGGTCATGCCCATCGCGTAATAGTAGGAGCGATGCGGCGCCTTCGACGGCCCTTCCGTCACGTGGCGGCTGGGCAGCTTGGACTTGTCCCAACGCTTGACCTGGTCGAGAGGCATGGCGTTCCCCGTTCTTGTCTGAGAACCCTTTTCGAGCGCGCCGGCCGGGCCGGCGCCAGGGCAATCCAATTAGGATAACCCCAGCCATCGTGGGAATTCTAGCTATCGCCCCTGTCGGTTTCGGGACCGAGGTCTGTGCCGGTTGCAGGCGTCGACTGCGATCCGGCCTCGCCCTCCCCGTCTTCGGCGCGCTTCGGGATCGGGCCGGTGACCAGGGTCGTCGCGCGCACAACCCGGGTCATGGTGATGCCGCCGCCGCCGGGCCGGTCGATCTTCAGCGCATCGACCATGACCTGGAAGATGTCCTCTGCCCGCTCGCGCTCGACCAGGACCACCAGGACGTCGTCCTCGGTCTCCGCGACGATGCGCGGATTGCGCCGGGCGTAGTCGACGACGGCATCGCGGGTCTTGTGGGTGAAGAAGCTCCAGGTTCCGTATTCCGCCGCCAGCCTTTCCATGGCGACGATGGTGTCGTGTCGGGTCGGAACCGACGCCACGATCTCGACCATGTCGGTCCGCTTCGGGACCCCGGCCGCTTCGGCGCCCTCACTCATCGCCGGAACCGCCGGGCCTGGTCGGGTCCGCCTTGCCGGTCAGGCGCGCAATCGTCTCTGGCGGGATGTAGGTTGCGGCGCGCTCGATTTCGGTCATGTACATGAAGCCCATGCCGGGCGTGTCGAGTTCGCCGGCGATGAACATCCGCTCGAACACACGGTCCGACTGCTCGCGGCTGACCGCGATCTGGATCACTTCCTTCTCGGCATTGACCGCGATCGACAAGAGGCCTAGCCGCTCGCGCACACCGGTCCCGCGCGCGTAGTAGACCGTCGCCCCTTCCGCGCCGACACCGATCGCCGCCTCGACCACGGCGTCGGCCTTGCCACGCTGGACGATGCAGGTGATCAGGCAGACGTCGATCAGGATCGGAATGCGGCGGGCGGAGGGGTTGGTCACGGTTTCGCGATAGCCTTCGCTGGTCTGACGGGTGTCGGGCGGGTCGGGTTATCAGTCATGCCGGCAACGGCTCTGGGGATCACGCCGGCTCGGCGGCATCGGGCTCCGGTTCCGGCACGACCAAGGTGCCGGCGGCAGCGGCCAGTTGCTCGCGCCGGCGGGCGCGCAGGTTGACCACGAGACCGACGGCGAGGACCGCGACGATCGGACCGATCGAGGCCATCGCCAGGATACCGAACCCCTCCACCGCACCGAGCCCGCCGCCGAGGCCGAGGCCGAGTGCGAGGACCAGCGGCACCGTCACCGGCCCAGTGGTGACCCCGGCACTGTCCCAGGCGACGTTCACGTATTCCTCGGTCGATACCAGCGATAACGCAAGCGCCAGGAGATAGCCCGGCATCACCATCCAGTAGATCGGCAGGTCGAAGATCAGCTTGGCGACCCCCAGGGCGATACCCACCGCAACCCCGACCCCGACCGTCGTCACCAGGGTGGACTTGCGGAAGGCCCCGTTGGTCAGGCTCTCCACAGTGATGCCGAGGGTGTTGAGCGCCGGTTCGGCGATGGTGGCGCCGAAGCCCAGGAGCAGGGCAAAGAGGAACGCCACCGCGAGACCTACGCCGTAGCCGTAATACGGGGTGCCGTCGATCATCTGCCCGGTCTCGGGATCGGCCAGGGGCAGGAACGCGGCGGGCACCATCTCCCCCGACTGGACGCCCAGTTCGGCAAGCCCGAAGGTAAGGCCGAGGTTGAAGATGATCATGCCGGCGAGGGTGAAGCCAATGCCGGCGCGGGTGACGTCGACATCGTCCAGCCCGGCACGCGCCACATATCTCGCAACCAGCCACAGGAAGGCGACCAGCGGCAGGATCGACCGCAGCCCGGCGCCGATCTCGACCAGGGGTGTCCTGAAGTACCATGGCGTAAGTATGGGGCCGCTGCCGGCGAACTCGTTGGCGTGCGCCAGGATGCCGTCGATGGGCTGTACCGCCTGGACGAGAAGGCCGAGCAGCATCACCGCGATCACCGGGAACAGGCTCGCCAGCGTCACGATGCCGAAGCCGGAAAGCGAGCTTTCGCCCTGGCCCGAGGACGCCGCGACCCCGATGCCGAGGGCGAGGACAAGGGGCACCGTGACCGGTCCGGTGGTGACCGCCCCGCAATCCCAGGCGAGCGCCAGGATCGGCACCAGATCGGGATCGCCGGCGAGCCGCCAGGACAGGGCGAGGCTGACCGCCACGGTGCCCACGATCAGCGGCTTCAGGCTCCAGCCGTAGAGGAAGCGCAGCATGCCGACGACCGCGGCAAGTCCGACCCCGATGCCGACCACCAGGACCAAGGCCGTCGTCCACTGGTTGAGCAGGGCGTAGAGGTACGGTGCCTCTTCGACCGACACCAGGGAGCCCGCCGTCTGCAAGGCACCGATCGCGGGTTCGGCGAAGGTC
>CAYNIS010000487.1:0-2923 GCA_964397055.1 uncultured Rhodospirillaceae bacterium
CCGTGGCCGCCGAACGTCAGGCCTTGGCGGAGCGGGTGGCGGCCGAGGAGCGGGTAGCGGCGGAGAACCCCGAGATCGGTTTCACCATGCCGGCGTTCCGGCGGGCGGTGGAGGCCGAGTATCAGCGCATCGACGAGGCGGCGGCCCTTCTGGCGGCGATGATGGAGGCGAAGCGCGACCAGATCGCGGAGGGCTTCCAGGACATGAAGAAGCTCGAACTGACCGATCAGGCGCGCAAGGACCGGGAGACGGCGGAGCTCAAGCGCAAGGAGGGCGAGCTGCTCGACGACATCGCGCTCGAGGGGTTCCGCCGTCGCTCCGGGAACTCCTGAAGAGGTGGCGGGGACGCTTTTCCCAAAACGGTTCTACGGGCATGCTTGCCCCAAAAGTCGGGGAACGTGAGGCGAGGTGATGGAGAACGTCCTCTTGGGCGACACAGGCGCCGTTCTGCTGCGCCAGGAGAGCCTTCTCAGGGCGTTCGTCAAGTATGTCCCTGCCGCCGTCGCGATGTTCGACCAGCAGCTGCGCTATCTCGCGGCATCCGATGCCTAGTATCGCGACTATGGCTTGATCGACCAGGACATCATTGGGCGAGGTCACTACGACATCTTTCCCGAGATCCCGGAAAGATGGCGGGCGATCCACAGACGCAACCTCGCTGGCGAGCAGATGGCGGCCGACGAGGATCCGTTTCCGCGGGCGGACGGACATGTCGACTATGTCCGCTGGAACAACGTGCCCTGGTATCGCGACGACGGGGGTATCGGCGGGGTGATCATGTTCACCCAGGTCGTGACGCCCGAGGTGGAGATGCGCAAGTCGCTGGAAGTGGCCAAACACGAGGCCGAGGCGGCGAACGAGATGAAGACCCGGTTCGTCGCCAACATCAGCCATGAGATACGCACGCCGATGAACAGCGTCATCGGCTTCGGCGACCTTCTCATGCAGACCGGCCTGGACGCCGTCCAGCGCCACTATGTCGGCCGCATCATCGAAGCCGGCAACAGCCTGCTCGACATCATCGACGAGCTTCTCGATGCAGCCAAGCTCGAGGCCGGGCGGCTGGAGGTCGATCCGCGCCCGTTCGACCTCGTCGCCACGGTCGAGGGCTGTGCCGCGATGGTCGAGCCCCAGGCCAGTCAGAAGCGCCTGGACCTTCAGGTGTCGATCCATCCGAAATGCCCGCGCTGGGTGCTCGGCGACGCCCTGCGCCTCCGTCAAATCCTGGTGAACCTGCTCTCGAACGCGATCAAGTTCACCGACGACGGCCAGATCAGCCTCGCCGTCCGACCCGCACCTGGCGGACGCGATCGCGACCTGGTCGACTTCCGCGTCGAGGACACCGGGATCGGCATGTCGCCGGAGACCCTGTCCCGGGTGCAGGAAGCCTTCTTTCAGCATGACCCCTCGATCTCCCGCCGGTTCGGCGGCACCGGTCTCGGCCTGTCGATCGTCCGCCAGCTGGTCGGTCTCATGGACGGTGCCTTCGGCCTGGCGAGCGACCCCGGGATCGGCACCGTCGCAACGGTCAGCCTGCCCTTGCCGGAGACCGAACCGATCTACGCCGCCGACTTCGGCACGGCGCTCGATGGCGAGCGGGCCCGCACGCCCGCGATGATCCTGGTTGCCGATGACCGGCCGATGAACCGGGAACTGGCTTCGGCGATCGTTCGCAACCTCGGTCATCGCGTGGTCGAGGTGGCAAACGGGGACGAGGCGGTCTCGGCGGTGCGGGACGGGTCGTTCGATCTCGTCCTGATGGATGTCCAGATGCCGGTCATGGACGGGCTGGAGGCGACGCGGCGCATCCGCCAGCTCGCCGCTCCGAAAGGCAGCGTGCCGATCGTTGCGATCACGGCCAATGCCGTCCCAGAGGAGGTGATGGCGTGCCGTGAGGCCGGCATGGACGAACATCTGGCCAAGCCGATCGACCGGCGGCGGGTGGCGGAGACGATCGACCGGCTCGCGGTGACGAGGGGCGAGGACGGTGCCGCCCGGACCGGATCGGGCAGGGCGGCACCGTCCATCCTGGAGGAGGTCCTCGCCCCCGACCAGGCCGCGGCGTTGACCGCCGCATTCCGCAACGTGGTTGCGGAGTCGGTTGGAAAAATCCTCGAAACGCCGATGGATCTGGCCGCGGTCGCGTGGCTCGGCCACGATCTCGCTTCGGCAGCGGCGTCGATCGGCATGCATGAGGTCGAAGCCATTGCTCGCGAACTCAGGGCCGCGGCAAGGGCGGGCGATGCTCAGAGCGTCGGCGACCTGGTCGATCGCCTTCGTGCGGCATGGCCCCTGGAAGGCCTCGACGGGCCGCCGGCAGCAAGCTGATCGGGACGACCCGCCTCAGCGCACGGTGATGGCGACCCGTTCGACCGCCGCACCCTCGCCGCCGACACCGGACAAGACCAGCTCCAGCTGGTCGAGACTTTCGAGATCCAGGGGCTCGAAGGCCGGTCGAAGCAGCGTCGGCGGGGCCTTCGCCACCGGGTCCTCCGGTGCCGCGAGGCACATGATCGCCTCGGTCGTGGCGGCGACCTGGGGAATGATCTCGAAGCCGTCGGCGGCACTCGGCACGGTCAATGTCTCGCCGGCGGGACGCCGGGCATCCGGCCCGGAGATCGGGTTCGGCCAGAGCCGCACGATGGACCCGTCCCCGGCCTGGTAGAAGCAGTAGACATAGGCGTCGGCCGACACCGTGAAGCGGGCGGCGAAGCTGTCGCCGACGCGGATGGTCGGGTTCGGGCCCTGGTCGGTGGTCAGCGTCAGGGACAGGGACGGCGGCCGTGCCGGAACGTCCGGGGTGAAGACGCGGGTCAGCGGCTCGGGTTCCTCCTCGGCCGGTGGGGTGGTCGGCGCTGAAGCAACGTCCGCCAGCCAGTCGGCATCGCCCGGCGCGGCCTGTCCCGGGTTGCCGGCCTGTCCC
>CAYNIS010000488.1:0-2919 GCA_964397055.1 uncultured Rhodospirillaceae bacterium
CCGGCCGATCGACGACGGCGATCGCCGCGACATCCTCGGCGACGGCCACCAGCGTTTGCCGATCTCCGCCGCCCGGGGTCACCTCTAGGGCGAACACCCCGGCCCCCAGCGGCTCGGAGGTCACCAGCCGCCAGCCTTCGGCGGCCGCGACGACGTCGAGGCGAGGGGCAGCGGCGGCCTGGTCGCCCGCGACGCGCAGGATGGCACTCTCCGGCTGTATGGCGTCGGCCCGCCCGACCAGGGTCAGCCGGCCGTCCACGTCCAGCCCCATGCGCGACACCGGGCCGCGCACCAGAGCGTCGGGGGAGGCGGCCTCCGCCACGATCGGCAGCGGCAGCGGATCGACCGGACCCGCCGCCTGACTTCCCGCTGGCGTGGCGGTGCCGGCCACCGGACCGAGGTCGATCTGGACCGGCCTCAACGGCTCATAGGGGCCGGGCGTGCCGTCCTCCAGGTCGATCGCGGCGGTGCGCGCCGCATGGTCGCGGATGGCAAGCAGGGCTGTCGCCGCCAGCGCCCCGACGACGAAGCCGAAGGCGAGGAACCGGCCAGCACCGCTGGACCTAGCTTCCCCCCTCGGCGGCTTGCGGGCGGGTTTGCGCGCACCTCGATCCTGTGCCGCCGTGTCGATGCTGGTCATGCCATCCTGTCGGGGAAGGGGCGTGTCGACGAAACTGTCCTGGTCCGACAGCTTGAACATGAGGCCGGCTTGCCGGTAAGTCACGAGGCCGGTCGCCTAATGCGTCGATCTCTGTGCCCGTCGCCCCTAGCCGAGCCGGACCGCCATTCCCGTCGGGACAATCGTTCCGGCCGTTTCGTTTCGCGCCACCGGAGCCGTCCCTGATGTCCGAAATCCGCACCGTCTGCGTCTATTGCGGATCGGCAAGCCAGGTGAAGGACGCCTACCGCGAGGCGGCCCACCAACTCGGCACGCTTCTGGCCGAAGCTGGCTACGGCATCGTCTACGGCGGCGGTCGGGTCGGCCTGATGGGCATCGTCGCGGACGCGGCCCTCGGCGCCGGCGGCGAGGTGGTCGGCGTCATGCCGGAAATCATCAAGGTCCGAGAGGTCGAGCACCAGGCCCTGACCGAGCTGATCCTGGTCGACAGCATGCATGACCGCAAACGCATGATGGTCGACCGGTCCGACGCCTTCGTCGTCCTGCCGGGCGGCCTCGGCACGCTTGACGAGACGATCGAGGTGCTGACCTGGCGCCAGCTCGGCCTGCATGACAACCCGATCGTCATCGTCGATGTCGACGACTACTGGCAGCCGTTGAAGAAGCTGATCAAGCACGTGATCGGCGAGCGGTTTGCCGGAGAGGGGGTCAAGGGCCTGCTCACCTTCGTCGACAAGCCGAAGCACGTCTTAAAGGTCCTGAAAGAGGCCCATGTTCCGTCCCGTCCGCCGGATGTGGAGCATCTTTGACCTGGAATGCTATAGCTCCCACCAGGGGCCGGCCTGATGGCCCGCCCTCCTACCCGACGCTGCAAGTCAGACCGCAGGATTGCATCGGAGTTCGCCCCTAATGGCCAAGATCAAAGTCAAAGAACCCGTCGTCGAGCTCGATGGGGACGAAATGACCCGCGTGATCTGGAAAGTGATCCGCGAACGGCTAATCCTGCCTTACCTGGACGTGGACCTTAAGTACTACGACCTCGGGATCGAGTACCGGGACGAGACCAATGACCAGGTGACGATCGACGCGGCGAACGCGATCAGGGATTTCGGGGTCGGCGTCAAATGCGCGACCATCACCCCGGACGAGGCGCGGGTCGAGGAGTTCAGCCTGAAGAAGATGTGGCGTTCGCCCAACGGCACGATCCGCAACATCCTGGGCGGCACCGTTTTCCGCGAGCCGATCATCTGCCGGAACGTGCCACGCTATGTGCCCGGTTGGACCAAGCCCATCGTGATCGGCCGCCATGCCTTCGGCGACCAGTACCGGGCGACCGACTTCGTCGTCCCGGGGGCGGGCAAGCTCACACTCACCTACACGCCGGCCGACGGTTCCGCGCCGACCGAGTACGAAGTGTTCGACTTCCCCGGCGGCGGTGTTGCGATGGGCATGTACAATCTCGACGAATCGATCGTCGGCTTCGCCCGCGCCTGCTTCAACTACGGCCTGACCCGGGGCTACCCGGTCTACATGTCGACCAAGAACACGATCCTCAAAGCCTATGACGGGCGCTTCAAGGATCTGTTCCAGGAAGTCTTCGACAACGAGTTCGCGACCCGCTTCAAGGATGCCGGTCTCACCTACGAACACCGCCTGATCGACGACATGGTCGCCTCCGCCCTGAAATGGGACGGGGCCTTCGTCTGGGCCTGCAAGAACTACGACGGCGACGTCCAGTCGGACACCGTCGCCCAGGGCTTCGGGTCACTCGGGCTGATGACCTCGGTCCTCCTGACCCCGGATGGCGACTGTGTCGAGGCGGAAGCGGCCCATGGCACCGTCACCCGCCACTATCGCCAGTGGCAGAAGGGCGAGAAGACCTCGACCAACCCGATCGCCTCGATCTTCGCCTGGACTCAAGGCCTGCGCTATCGTGGCCGCTTTGACGACACGCCGGACGTCGTCGCCTTCGCCGACACCCTGGAGCGCGTATGCGTGTCGACCGTCGAGGGCGGGCGGATGACCAAGGATCTGGCCCTCTTGATCGGCCCGGATCAGGCCTGGCAGACCACGGACGAGTTCATGGACACGCTGATCGCCGCCCTCGAGAAGGAGATGGCGGCCTGATGCGGACCGCCTTCACCCACCGCTTCGGGCTCGACCTGCCGATCGTCCAGGCCCCGATGCGCGGGGTGATCGCACCGGACCTCGCGATTGCCGTCTCCGCGGCCGGCGGGCTCGGCATGATCGCCCCCTGGCGCGACAAGCCGGAACGGATGCGTGCCGACATTGCGGCGGTC
>CAYNIS010000489.1:0-2916 GCA_964397055.1 uncultured Rhodospirillaceae bacterium
AGGGCCTCCAGGTCGAATACGCCGACGGCCAGAAGCGCCATGGCGGCGTCGGTGCCTATCTCGCCCAGCAGATCGCCGAGGTCACCGGGGCGGAAACCCGGGTCACCGTGCTCGGCCACATCCAGCGCGGCGGCCAGCCGAGCGCCACAGACCGGTTGATCGCCTCCGCCTTCGGCGTGCACGCCGTCGACATGGTCGAGGCCGGCAAGTTCGACCGCATGGTGGCGTGGTCGCATCGCCAGGTCATCGACGTGCCGATCGCCGATGCCATCGCGCGCTACCAGGCGGTCGACGTGCATGGGCCCCTGGTGCGCACCGCCCGCTCGCTCGGCATCTCGCTCGGTGACTGACGGCGGTTGCCGGCGGGAATTGATGCGGATCAATTCCGGCAAAAGTTAATGACCGTTAACCCCTTAGGGTCTTGCGCGCCGGCCAGCGCGGGTCCACGCTTAAGTGTGGGCGGGTCGAAGAACGAGGTTCCCGATCCGCCCCGGCCGCCCCCGGAAACCCCGGTATCGGCGGTCGCCATGGACCCCTTGGATGGCTGAAGGAGACTTGCGCATGTCCGTCGAAGGCCGCCTGGAAAGGCTGCGCGTTCGTCACGCGGAACTGGATCAGCTGCTGCATGATGAAGAAATGCGGCCCCACCCGGATGACACGACGGTTCACGCCATCAAGAAGGAGAAACTGCGCGTCAAGGACGAGATGTCACGGATGGATGCCTGATCGGGATACCCCTGAGGTTCATCCGACCTGGCCAGGAAGCGCCGTCGCCTGACGAGACCCGTCGGCGGCGGCGCTGTCGTTTCGGGTCGGGCCGGTCCTGAACCGATCAGACATCCGCCGGGGCGTTGTCGTCCTCGTAAAGGGCGAAGCCGATCATCGCCGGGGCGGTGCCGACGATTTCCTCGAAATCCTTGGCGGTGCAGAGGCCGAGCAGGATCGGGTGGCGCGGCTTGATGTTGGCGCTGTCGTGGTGCGACTTGGTCCTGACCGCGTTGATCGTCTGCTTGGTCGTGCCGATCAGCTTCATGATCTGGCTGTCGGTCACCTCCGGATGGTTCTTCAGCACCCAGGCGATCGCGTCCGGCTTGTCGCCGCGCTTGGAAACCGGCGTGTAGCGCGGCCCCTTGGCGCGGCGCGACGGCAGGGGCAGGTCCTTCTCGATCATCACCAGGCGGGCATCCGGGTCCGCTTCGCACCGCTCGATCTCTTCCTTGGTCAACTGGCCGCCGATGATCGGGTTCTGGCCAACGATCCCGGTCGCGACATCGCCGTCGGCGATCGCCTGCACCTCCAGCATGTGCAGAGCGCAGAACTCCGCGATCTGGTCGAAGGACAACGCTGTGTTGTCGACAAGCCACACGGCGGTCGCCTTGGGCATCAAGAGGTCAGGCATGGTCGGCGCGTTCCGATCTGGACACAAAGAAACAGGGTTCGGGCGGGGGCCTGACGGGTCAGGCAGGCCGGACCGCCAGCATGATCTTCCCGATATGGGTGCTGCTTTCCATCAGGGCATGACCCTGGGCCGCCTCTTCGAGCGGCAGAACCGTGTGGACGAGCGGCTTGATCCGCCCGCCGGCGACCAACGGCCAGACCTTCTCCTCGACCGTGCGGGCGATCGCCGCCTTCTCCTCGATCGAGCGGGGGCGCAGCGTCGAACCGGTCAGGGTCAGGCGCTTGGCCATGACCTGAAAGATCGGGATGGAAGCATTGGGGCCGCCGAGGGAGGCGATCGAGACATGGCGGCCGAAGCGCGCCATCGCCTGGATGTTGCGCGCGACGTAGTCACCGCCGACCATGTCGAGCACGACGTCGACGCCCTTGCCGCCGGTCGCTTCCTTGACGACCTCGACGAAGTCCTGGTCGCGGTAGTTGATCGCGCGCGCGGCACCGAGGGCGGCGCAGGCCTCGCACTTGTCCGCGCTGCCGGCGGTCGCGAACACCGTGGCGCCGAAGGCGACGCCGATCTGGATCGCGATCGTGCCGATGCCGGACGATCCGCCATGGACCAGGAGCGACTCCCCGGCCTTGAGATCGCCGCCGTCGAACAGGTTGGTCCAGACGGTCATCACCGTTTCCGGCAGTGCCGCCGCCGCCATCAGGTCGAGCCCGTCGGGGATCGCCAGGCACTGGGGGAGCGGGGCGGTGACATAGTCGGCATAGCCGCCGCCGGCGACCAGCGCGCAGACCTTGCGGCCGATCTCGCCGGCATCCACCCCCTCGCCCACGGCCACGATCTCGCCCGCGACCTCCAGGCCGGGGATGTCGGTGGTGCCCGGCGGCGGGTTGTAGTTGCCCTCGCGCTGGGCGACGTCCGGCCGGTTGATGCCGGCCGCGTGAACCGCGATCAGCACTTCCCCGCCGGCCGGCGCGGGCACCGGCCGGGTGGTCGGCGCCAAGACCTCCGGCCCGCCCGGTCGCGTGATCTCAACAGCCCGCATTTCCGCGGGCACGGCTTCCGCCATCGCCTCGTCCAATCCAGATCTGGGGTGGTCTTGAGAAGACAGTCCTTGTAGTTCCCTTGAGGGTCGGGTGACAAGCAAGCGTGACTTGTCAGCACGGTGGATGGCCCATGACCCTGGACGAGGAAGACCGACCGCGGCCGCAAGCGGCCCCCGATCTCAACCGGCTGTCGATCGACGAGCTGGAGGACCGCATCCTCGACCTCGAGGCGGAGATCGAGCGTGTGCGCGCGGAAATCGCGCGCAAGCGCGCCGTGGGTGCCGCCGCCGAGGCCTTCTTCAAGCAGCGTTGAGCCGCCCCGCGCCTCTGGCCCGTTGAGGAACCCGTTATGCCGATTCGCAGCCGCCTGATGCAAACCGCGATCGCCCAGAGCCGCCGGCGCAACCAGTTCGACGCCCCGGGCGATGACGGCGGGCCGGACGGCGACCACCGCGTCACCGCGCTGACCCC
>CAYNIS010000490.1:0-2914 GCA_964397055.1 uncultured Rhodospirillaceae bacterium
GCGTCGCTGGCGCGCGAGCTCCTGGGCGGCAAGGTCTGGCAGTTCCCGCTCGATCGGGGCGGCCTCCGCGGGCGGTCGCGGCACGATGCCGTCCGGTTCCGGGATCTCCGGCGGCGGCGGGACCGCGAGTGCTTCCGGGATCGCCCCGGGCTCGGGCACTGGGGCCGCGTCCGGCACCGGTGCTGCTACCTCCACCTCCTTTGGGGGCGGCGGTGGCTCAGGCAGGGGGGCCGCCTCGTCCGGGATGTCGACCGTCGTTTCACCGAGCGGCAGGTCCGATCCGGGTGGGGTTCCCCCGTCCAGCGGCGTCTCACTCGGGGGCCGGTCTGTCCCGCTGGGGGTCTGATCCGTCGGCATCAGTTCCTCCGGTGGTGCCATCGCTTCTACCTCCCGGCCGCTGCCGAGGGCCGGGCTCGGATGCCCATCTTCTATCCCAGTCCGGGCACCCGCCAAGAGCCCCGTACCGAAGTCGCGCGATGAGCTGCCGGGGCGCCCTTCTCTTCGGGTCACAGATGTGGGGGAGGATGACTTGCCGCTGCGTTAACCGCGGCGAGCCGCGTGCGTGCTCCCCCTTGTCGGGCGTTGGCTCCGCTGTTTTCGACCGCGCGGCAGCCGATCTCCCGTCAGGCTGGCAGGACGTCCCGGTTCTCTTCCAGGAAGTCCTCGACCGCGGCGAGGAGCGCGTCGTGGTCGGCCGGCTCCAATGCCAGCGACAGGGTCATGTAGCCGCGACGGGCAAGGTAGATGCCGCGCTCGATCATGCCGAGATGGAAGAGGTCACGGGCTGCGACCGGCGTCTTGGCCGTGTCCGACGGCTTGACCACCGCCTCTCGCTGGAAGTGCACGTTCATGAGCGAGCCGACGCCGGAGACGTGGATCGGGACTCCGGTCTTGTCGGCCAGCGCGTTCAGGCGCGCGCGCAACCGGTCGCCGCTGGCGTTCAGCGCCTCGCACGCTTCCGGTGTGAACACCTGGGTCAGGCCGGTCAGGCCGGCGGTCATGGTCATGACGTTGTTGTTGAAGGTGCCGGGATGTTTCCATGCCCCCTCCCGGCTCGGATCATAGCGATCCATGAGGTCGGCCCGGCCGCCGAAAGCGCCGAACGACATGCCGCCGCCGAGATACTTGCCGAAGGAGGTGAGGTCGGGGATCACCCCGGTCTTCGCCTGCAACCCGCCGGGGGAGAGGCGGGAGGTCATCACCTCGTCGAAGATCAGGAGGATGCCGGCAGCCCGCGTCTCCTCCCGCAGCATTTCCAGGAACGGCACGGTGGCCGGCACGGCCCCGCCTGACCCCATCATCGGCTCCAGCAGCACGCAGGCGAGGCTGTCCCTGTGCGCTCGTATCGCCTCGCGGGTCGCCTCGATCTCGTTGTAGGAGGCCGTCACGATATCGAACGGTGCATTGATCGGCGAGCCCCCGGGGGGGTAGGACAGGACGGCTCCGTGATAGCCGCCCTCGAACACCATGACCTGCGACCGGCCGGTCACGCCAATCGCGGTCACGATCGCCATCAGGTTGCTCTCGGTCCCGGAATTGGTGAACCGGATGCGTTCGACAGAGGGGAAGCGGTCGACCATGGCCTGGGCGAATGCGGCCTCGTGCGCGCCGGGGGCACCGTAGGAGATGCCGTGGTCAAGGGCGGTGTGGAGTGCCGCCATGATCTTCGGGTTGGAGTGGCCGTAGACGCCCGCCGAGTACTCGCCCAGGAAGTCGATGTAGCGGTGGCCGTCGATATCGACCATCGCCGCGCCCTCGGCATTGGCGATGGTCAGCGGAAACGGCGGGTAGAACAGGACGGTGCGGGTGTTGCCGCCCGGCATCGCCCTTTCCGCTTCCTCATGGCGCGCCCGGCTCTTCGGGTTGGCTGCCGCGAAACGCTCCTCCGCCTGGGCGAGGGCGGTCTCCAGCGTGCGGTTGCGCGTGGCGATCATGGTCATGGTCATGGTGCGATCCTCCCCGGGGCTTGCCGTCGTTGCGACGACAAGCAAGCCAGATGCCGGAAAGGACGGCAAGCTTCGAAGGCGCGGTCGCGCCAGGGTCAACCGTGCGCCGGATGGCCGGCCACCCGGTCCGCGTCGCCGAGGGGATCCGGGTTCATGGTCAACCCGATGAGGCCGATGCCGTAGATCACCAGATCAATACCGACGACCAAGCCCAGAACCCAGACGGCGGTTCCCGGCAGGCCCAGCACGATCATGACGCCCAATGCGATGGACGCAGCACCGCCGGCCATCAACCAGCCCACGCCCCTGGAGGTTCCGAGCGCATGGGCGAACAACAGGCGCATGACCCCTGTGACAATGAAGTAGACGATGAGCAGGGCAGTCAGCGCCGCAATGCCGATCAGCGGAAAGACGAGCATGCCGACGCCGGCCGCAAGGCCGATCAGCCCGATGACAAAGCCGCGCGCCACCGACCGGACGGAACGCGAATGGAAGCTTGCAATCGTTTGAAGCAAGCCGGTCGTGGCAAGCGCGGCGGCGATCACGATTTCCGTCGCAAGCGTTGCCACCATCGGCATCAGGATGGCGAACAAGCCGGCGGCAATGGAGGCTACGCCTCCAACCCAGAAGAAACCGCTGTTCTCTTCAATTTCCTGGCGAATGGATCTGCCGGGCGATGTGTTGCCGAATCTCTCTGTCATCTCTGCCTCCTTGTTCCGGATCCGCGACCACGGACGGTTCAGGAAGGCAACGACCGCCGGCGCCTAATCGTTCGGGGCCCAATCTTTCACGGCCGCCGGCACGGTCTCCTCGACCACGATCTCAAAATGCTGGACAGCTTCCTCGGACGCGAGGGTACGGTAGAGGCTCACCGCCGGCGCGTCGGCGAAGACCGCCATCAACGCGCGCAGGGCCGGCCCATCGGCCGGCCCCGGTTGGCGGATGCTGATCGCTGCCGATGCGTCTCC